>JBNKYJ010000116.1:0-4863 GCA_050300835.1 Sedimenticolaceae bacterium | reverse complement strand
TGCTATCTCGATCTCGACGGATTCAAACCGATCAACGATACCTACGGCCACGATATCGGCGACCTGATATTGATCGAAACCGCGCACAGGCTGCAGGCCACCGTGCGCGATGGCGATACGGTGTCACGCATCGGTGGTGACGAATTCGTACTGATTCTCGGCGATCTCTCCGGCCTGGATCAGTGCATGATGATTCTCGATCGTGTCCTGCTCACCATCGCCCAACCCATCTCAATCGATGATCGGGTGGTGGAAGTGTGCGCCAGTATCGGTCTGACCCTTTACCCTCAGGATGACGTGGACGCCGATATTCTGGTACGCCACGCCGACCAGGCCATGTACGTGGCCAAGGAGCACGGAAAGAATCGCTACCATTTGTTCGATCCGGTCGAAGACAGGCAGGTCAGGGCCCACCGGGAGAAACTCCAGCAACTTGAACAGGCGCTGCGTGAAGATCAGTTCATTCTGTACTATCAGCCGAAGGTGAATATGTTCACCTGCGAGGTGATCGGCATGGAAGCGCTGATTCGTTGGAATCATCCTGAAAAAGGAGTCCTGCTGCCCGGGGAGTTTCTCTATTATCTCCTCAATACCGACCTCGAGATCGAGCTCGGCAACTGGGTGATCCGGCGCGCGCTCGAGCAGCAGATCGAACTGCGTCAAAGGGGTCTGACGCTACCTTTCAGTGTCAACATCAGTGCCCACCACCTGCAGCATCCGGGCTTCGTCCCCGAGATCCACAGCCTGCTCAGCGAACTGCCGTTGCATGATGCCGGCAGCCTGGAGTTCGAAATACTGGAATCGGCCTCGATCGAGGACATGACCAACATCTTTCACACACTGGTCAGTTGTCATGACCTTGGGGTCCGCTTCTCGCTGGATGACTTTGGTACCGGCTATTCATCGCTGGCCTATTTTCATCGCCTGCCTGTCGACAGTCTCAAAATCGATCAGACATTCGTGCAGGACATGCTGGAGGATCCCCAGGACCTGACCATCGTCGACAGTGTCGTGAGATTGGCCGGCGCCTTTCAGCATCCCGTCATCGCCGAGGGTGTCGAGAGTATCGAGCATGGCGCGGCCCTGCTGCGGCTGGGTTGTCAGCTGGGACAGGGCTATGGCATCGCCCGGCCCATGCCGATTGAGGAACTGCCGAAGTGGAAGCAGGACTGGGACAACAATCAGGAATGGCATGACCTCAAGCGGCGCTTCACACGCGAGGAAGGCATCGACATCCAGGCTGCCATTGCCAGTCATCGGCAGTGGGTGGATGGATTGATCGCCATGTTGCGACAGGAAGAGGGGGATCTGAAAATCCATCTCGACAGCCGCCATTGCGCCTTCGGTCGCTGGTTCCATGGCGTGGGCTACCTGCACTACGGTCATCTGCCCATCTACGAAGAGATCAGAAAGTATCACGAGTGGGTGCATGAACTGGGCCAGGAGCTCTACGACCTGTCCAGCAACGGTTTCAGACCGCAGGCCCGGAGCCGGATCGCGGAGATCGAGGTGATGCGGGACCGTTTTGTCGAGCTGGTCATGCATTTGCAAGCCGAGCAGTCCCGATCCGCCGATCCTCGGGCTCAGATCTCCACGCACTGAACGGGTTTGGTTTGCCGCTGGTAGCCGATGGTGCACAATAGCGCCTCATCGAATCGGCCATGACTCAGCTCGACCGGAACCTCATGTTTCAAATGAATTGTCACGCACTCCTCAAACGCCGCACGGGCGGTGTTCCAAGCCAAGCTTGCTGATGGACGCGCAGCGACGCTTTGGCGGAATTGCCCGACTCTACGGCCAGCAGGGCTTGCTGCGCTTCCAGGCGGCCCGGGTCGCGGTCATCGGCATCGGCGGTGTCGGCTCATGGGCGGTGGAGGCCCTGGCCCGCAGCGGCATCGGCGGGATCGCGCTCTACGACCTCGACCATATCGCCGAATCCAATGTGAATCGCCAGTTGCACGCCCTGGAAGGAAACTTCGGTATGGCCAAGGTCGTGGCCATGGCGCAGCGGGTGGCGGCGATCAATCCGGAGTGTCGTGTGACTCCGGTCGAGGCCTTCATCGAAGCGGAGAATCTCGCCGCCCTGACCCAGGGTGGGTTCGACTATGTGGTCGACTGTATCGACAGCTTTCGCATCAAGGCGGCGCTCATCGCCGCCTGCCGCAGAAGCAGGCTGCCGGTGATTACCGTCGGCGGGGCCGGCGGACAGATCGATCCGACCCGCATCCGGCTGGCCGATCTCAGCCGTAGCGAGCAGGACCCGCTGCTCTCCCGGACGCGCAAGCTGCTGCGACGGGAATACGGTTTTCCGAGCAATCCGAAACGCCGCTTCGAGGTGCCCTGCGTCTACTCCACCGAGCAGCAGCGTTATCCCGATGCGGACGGGATGGTCTGCCTCGATCGGCCGACCGCCATCGAGAGTTCACTCAACTGCGGGGGCTACGGTTCGGCCATGACGGTGACCGCCAGTTTCGGGCTGGTGGCGGTGTCGCACCTGTTGAGGCGGCTCGCGGAGGGAAAGGCTCAGCCCGAGTCGGGTCGCGGGTAGGGGAATACCTGGGTATCCGCCAGGCGATCGTGCAGGGTGCGTCGATCGGCGCTGAACAGGCTTGCCAGGTCGATGGCCAGGAGCAGTGGTCCGAGATAGGGGATCGCGAGCAACAGGCCGGGCAGCAGATAGCGCAGCAGCAGTTTACGGGGGAGGCCGGCGCGGCTGGCGTCGCGTCGCCGTATCTGCAGCTGCATCACCCATTTGCCGATGGTCTGGCTGCGGGCGTGCAGGAGATAGAGATTGATGCCGGCCACGCCCACCCAGCCGGTGAAACTGTTCATGATCATGGCGCCGATATGCGCCTCGTCGCCGCTCATCACCACCCGCAACGCGGGGATCAGCACCAGTGACCAGACGGCTAGATCGATGGCGAAGGCGGTCAAACGCCGCCAGCGGGCGGCCGGGACGGCGCTATCCACCCGCTACTCCTTGCTGGCCAGGGCCACGGTATAGGCGCGCCCCTGCTTGAGCTTGTCGTAGTTGCCGAAGACCTCGGTGAGATTGCGCTTCATGTACTGGCGCAGGCCGTTGATGGTGACCACGTAGAGGCGGCCGCCGGGTTTCAGGCGCTGCCAGGCATCGTGCAGGATCAGGCTCAACATCTCCTTGCCTACCTTGGCCGGGATGTTGGAGGCGATGACGTCGAAACGCAGTTCGGGATCGATGTGGTCGAAGGCGTTGCTGAGGATCGCGCGGGCATTGCCCAGTCGGTTGCGCCGTGCGTTGGCGTTGGCATATTCGACTGCCATGAAGTCCTTGTCCACCATCAGGGTCTGGCCCTGCGGGCGCGACGGGCCATGAAGAGTCCGATCGGACCGTAGCCGCAGCCCAGGTCGAGACAGTCGTCGGCGGGGCCGATCTGCAGACGCTCCACCAGCAGCCGGGTACCCTCGTCGATTTCGCGCGGGGAGAAGAGTCCCCAGGTCGAGTGCAGCTCCAGCTGTTCGCCGGCCAGGTCGGCATCGATCACGATATCGCGCCGCAGCTTGTCGAGTGTCTCTTGGTTCAGCATGGGGGCGGAGTGTCGCCCGCGACCGGTGTGAAGTCAATCTCGGCGCCTTGGCCCAAAGGCAGGGGGTGATGGCTTTACGGGCGCTTATGAGCGCACCAGCCGTAGCGTCTCCAGCATGGCGTCGGCCGAGCGGTAATCGATCGCCACCGGCCAGCGGCTGCTGTCATCCTCGTACACCAGGGAGGGAAAGCTGTGCACTCCCATCTCGCGGGCTCGGGCGATCTCCTGCTCGAGCCGCTGCCGGGTGTCCGGGGCGTGCAAGCGGTCGGCAAAGGTCTTGGCATCGAGACCGATCTCTGCGGCCAGCGCAATCAGGGTCTCGTCGTCAGAGGGATTGCGCGCCTGCAGATAGTAAGCCTGCTGGATAGCGAGGATCATGCGGTCTTCACGCTCGGCCGACAGCGCACGGGCGGCGATGACGGCGCGACAGGCCGGATAGGTGGCGCGTCGCGGTGTGTTGCGCTTCCAGAAATCGAAATTGAAGCGGGTCTGAGGGATACGCTCCTGGATGCGCCGCCAGGTCGCCTGCAGCTGCAGGCGCATCTCCTCGGGCATGGGCTGGTCGGTGTCCGGCGCCAGCCCGCCGAGCAGGCGGCTGAAGCCGATTCCATCGGGCAGACGTCGCAGCAGTTCCTCCAGCGCCGGTCGGAAGCCCCAGCACCAGCTGCACATCGGGTCGTGGATGTAGTAGAGGTGAGGCATGGCGATCCTAGGTGCCGGATGGGTATTGGGCGTCGGCCTGGCCGGCGCCGAACAGGTTTCTGTCTGTCATCTGAATTTTGAACCACCGCCCTTTCGTTGGTTCATAGTATAGAGGGAGGGCGTCGATTGTGGCCGGTTCCGATTGGGTGATGACAAGACGCAGGCTGCTGCAGAGTGTGGCGGCATTGAGCATGGGCGCCGCCCTGCCCGCGGTGGCGCTCGCGCGGCAGGTGCCGAAGCGGGCGATTCCCTCCAGCGGGGAACGCATCCCCATTCTCGGCATGGGTACCTGGCTGACCTTCGACGTGGCTGACTATCCCAACCTGATCGCGCAGCGGGCTCAGGTGCTGAAGGCCTTTTTCGAACAGGGCGGCGGCATGATCGACTCGTCGCCGATGTACGGCTCCTCGGAGCAGGCGGTGGGGGCCTGTCTGCGCCTCCTCGACGACCATGGCGATCTGTTCACCGCGACCAAGGTCTGGACCCCCACCCGCTGGCTGGGCATCCAGCAGATGGAAGCCTCAATGGAACTCTGGGGTGTGCGGCGCTTCGATCTGATGCAGATTCACAACATGCTCGACTGGGAGACCCACATCGA
>JBNKYJ010000115.1:0-12569 GCA_050300835.1 Sedimenticolaceae bacterium | reverse complement strand
AGCGGGCCGATGTTCTTGTCGGCCACCACCCGTTTGCGTTCGCTGTAGCGGGAGACATCACCGCCGTAACCCATGGCCACGTCCTGCAGCTCGCACTCGCCGCCCTGGTCGCAGATCGGACAGTCGAGGGGGTGGTTGATGAGCAGGAACTCCATGGTCCCCTTCTGCGCCGCCAGCGCCTTCGGCGAGCGGGTGAAGACCTTCATGCCGTCGGCGACGGGGGTGGCGCAGGCCGGCAGCGGCTTGGGCGCCTTCTCCACTTCGACCAGACACATCCGGCAGTTGGCCGCGACCGAGAGTTTCTTGTGATAGCAGAAGCGGGGAATCCGGATACCCGCCGCGTCGGTGACCTCGATCAGCATGCTGCCGGGCTTTGCCTGCAGCTCGCGGCCGTCGACTTCAATGGTGACTGTGGACTCTGTCATCTTAATGTACTGTCTCTCACTGGCCTCAGCCGATGCCGACCATGCAGCGCTTGTGGTCGATGTGATATTGAAACTCGTCGCGGAAATGGCGCAGCATGCCCTGAACCGGCATGGCCGCGGCGTCGCCCAGGGCGCAGATGGTGCGGCCGGCGATCTTGCCCGCCACGTCGTCGAGCAGATCCAGGTCCTCCTGGCGGCCCTGCCCCGTCTCGATGCGGTGCACCATGCGGTAGAGCCAGCCGGTACCCTCGCGACAGGGGGTGCACTGGCCGCAGGACTCTTCATGGTAGAAGTAGGACATGCGCTCCAGCACCTTGACCATGCAGTTGGTGTCGTCGAGCACCACCACCGCCCCGGAACCGAGCATGGAGCCGGCGCCGGCGATGCTGTCGTAGTCCATGTTCAGGTCCATCATCTGCTCGCCCGGAATCACCGGCGCGGAGGAGCCGCCCGGGATCACCGCCTTGATCCTGCGTCCGTCCTTCATGCCGCCGGCCATCTCCAGCAGCGTCGAGAAGGGGGTACCCATGGGGATCTCGAAGACACCGGGATTGTTGATGTTGCCGGAGATGGAGAAGAGCTTGGGACCGCCGCTGTTCTTGACCCCGATCTCGGCGAACCAGTCGCCGCCCTTCTCCAGGATCATCGGGATGGAGGCCAGCGATTCGGTGTTGTTGATCACCGTGGGACAGCCGTAGAGACCGAAGTGGGCCGGGAACGGCGGCTTGTAGCGGGGCTGCCCCTTCTTGCCTTCGATCGACTCCAGCAGCGCCGTCTCCTCGCCGCAGATGTAGGCGCCGGCACCGAGATGGGTATGGAGTTCGAAATCGAACCCGGAGCCGAGCAGGTTCTCGCCCAGGAAGCCGGCCTTGCGCGCCTCTTCCAGCGCCTGTTCGAAACGCTCGTAGGGCTCCCAGAACTCGCCACGGATATAGTTGTAGCCGCGGCTGGCGCCGATGGCGTAGCCGCAGAGGATCATGCCCTCGATCAGCTGGTGCGGGTTGTAGCGCAGGATGTCCCGGTCCTTGAAGGTGCCGGGCTCGCCCTCGTCCGAGTTGCAGACCACGTACTTCTGGCCCGGGGCGTTGCGCTGGATGAAGCTCCACTTGAGACCGGTGGGAAAGCCGGCGCCGCCACGGCCGCGCAGACCCGACTTCTTGACCTCCTCGATGATCGCCTCAGGCGGCATCTTCTCGGTCAGGGCCTTCTTCAGCATCGCATAGCCGCCACGGCTCTGGTACTGCTCCAGCAGCCAGGGGCGTTCCAGGTCGAGGGTGCGCAGGCAGACTTCGTTGGCCATGGCTTACTCCAGCCCCTCGAGGATCGCGTCGACGATCTCCGGGGTGAGGTTTTCGTAATACTGTTTGCCGATCTGCATCATCGGCGCGCCGCCGCAGGCACCCAGGCACTCCACCTCTTTGAGCGAGTAGCGGCCATCCTCGGTGACTTCACCGAAGCCGATGCCGAGCTTCTCTTGCAGGTGATCGACGATGACGTCGGCCTTGTTGATCATGCAGGAGACGTTGGTGCAGACGCAGATCTTGTGTTTGCCGACCGGCTTCAGCTCGTACATGGAGTAGAAGGTGGCGACCTCGTAGACCGCGATCGTCGGCATCTCGAGATAGGCGGCCACGTCGTTCATCAGCTCGGTGGTGAGCCAGCCGCCGTTATCGTCCTGCACGATGCGCAGGGCGGCCATCACCGCGGACTGTTTCCACTCGGGGGGATACTTGGCCACCCAACGGTCGATCTCGGCCCGGACTTCGGGACTGAACAGTTGCGTGGCGTCTTTTTCTGCGGTGGTAGTCATTCGATCTCGGATCCTAGCGGTCAATCTCTCCGAACACGACGTCCATGGTGCCGATCACCGCCACCACATCGGCCAGCATGTGGCCCCTCACCATCTCGTCCATGGCGGCCAGATGGGCAAAACCGGGGGCGCGGATCTTCAGGCGGTAGGGCTTGTTGGCGCCGTCGGAGATGAGGTAGCAGGCGAACTCGCCTTTCGGCGCCTCGACCGCCGCATAGGCCTCGCCCTTGGGCGGGCAGTAGCCTTCGGTGAAGAGCTTGAAGTGGTGGATCAGACTCTCCATGTCGTCCTTCATCTCCTCGCGGCTGGGAACGGTCACCTTGTGATCGTCCAGCATCACCGGGCCCGGATTGTTGCGCAGCCAGTCGATACACTGCTTGACGATGCGGTTGGACTGGCGCATCTCCTCGATGCGCACCAGATAACGGTCGTAGCAGTCCCCGTTGGTGCCGATCGGAATGTCGAATTCCACCTTGTCGTAGGCGGCGTAGGACTGTTTCTTGCGCAGATCCCAGGCGATGCCCGAGCCGCGCAGCATGGGGCCGCTGAAGCCGAGCTGCAGGGCGCGTTCCGGCGAGACCACGCCGATGCCGACGGTGCGCTGTTTCCAGATGCGGTTGTCGGTGAGCAGGGTCTCGTACTCGTCCACCAGCGTGGGGAAACGGTTGGAGAAATCCTCGATGAAGTCGAGCAACGAGCCCTGGCGGGCCTGGTTGCGCTCCTCCACGTCGCGGCCGGTGACCCACTGGCTGGCCTGATACTTGGGCATCTGGTCCGGCAGGTCACGGTAGACCCCGCCCGGGCGGTAGTAGGCGGCGTGCATGCGCGCGCCGGAGACCGCCTCGTAGCAGTCGAGCAGATCCTCACGCTCGCGGAAGGCATAGAGGAAAACGGCCATGGCACCCACGTCCAGGGCATGGGTGCCGAGCCACATCAGGTGGTTGAGGATGCGGGTGATCTCGTCGAACATCGTACGGATGTACTGGGCGCGGATCGGCGCCTCGATATCCAGCAGCTTTTCGATGGCCCTGACATAACCGTGCTCGTTGCACATCATCGACACGTAGTCGAGACGGTCCATGTAGGGGATGCTCTGGTTGTAGGGCTTGCTCTCGGCCAGCTTCTCGGTGGCGCGATGCAGCAGGCCGATGTGGGGATCGGCGCGCTCGATGACCTCGCCGTCCATCTCCAGCACCAGGCGCAGCACGCCATGGGCCGCGGGATGCTGGGGACCGAAGTTCAGGGTGTAGTTACGGATCTCAGGCATCGCCGGCATCCTGGGTTTCGTTATCCTGGCCCAGATAACGGTTGTCGTCACGGATCACTTTCGGCACCAGTGTGCGCGGATCGATACTGGTCGGTTCGTAGACCACCCGCCCCAGGTTGGGGTCGTAGCGCATCTCGACCTGGCCGATGAGCGGAAAATCCTTGCGGAAGGGGTGGCCGATGAAGCCATAGTCGGTGAGTATGCGGCGCAGATCGGGATGGCCGCTGAAGAGGATGCCATAGAGGTCGAACGCCTCGCGCTCGAACCAGTTGGCGCTCTCCCAGACCGGCACCATCGAATCGACGATCGGCTCCGCGGTATCGACGAAGACGCGCAGGCGCAGGCGCGTGTTGTGGCTGATCGAGAGCAGATGGTAGACCGCCGCGAAACGGTTCTCCTCCATCTCCTCCAGCTGAGCGAGGGCGGTGACACCGCGACCGAAGCCGGTATCGGGCGCCTCGTCGGTCTGCCACTCCGATTTGCCGTAGGCGGCGTAGTCGACGCCGCAGACATCCATCAGCTCCTCGAAACAGAAGGCCGCGTCGTCACGCAGCCGGGTGGCGACCTCGGTCAGGTGCTCCCGGGGTACGATCAGCGTCACTTCGCCACAGGAGTGTTCCACACTGCAGCCCAGCTCGGAGAAGGCGGAAGTGAGATCGTCTGCCAGCTGACCGAGCCGTGCCTGCATACCGTTATGCGAACCGTTGCTCATGGAAACCCCAGTTTATCGAGCTATCGTGCTTGTACGGCGTATCTTGTCCTGCAGCTGCAGTACACCGTAGAGAAGTGCCTCTGCCGTTGGCGGGCAGCCGGGCACATAGATGTCGACGGGGACGATGCGATCGCAACCCCGCACGACCGAATAGGAGTAGTGATAGTAACCGCCACCGTTGGCGCAGGAACCCATGGAGATGACCCACCGCGGCTCGGCCATCTGGTCGTAGACCTTGCGCAGCGCCGGCGCCATCTTGTTGACCAGTGTGCCGGCCACGATCATGACGTCGGACTGCCGCGGACTCGGCCGGAAGATGATACCAAAGCGATCCATGTCGTAACGGGATGCCGCGGCGTGCATCATCTCGACGGCGCAGCAGGCCAGGCCGAAGGTCATCGGCCACATGGAGCCGGTGCGGGCCCAGTTGATCAGTTTGTCGGCGGAGGTGGTAAAGAACCCCTGCTCCATGATCCCTTCAATACCCACTCGGCACCTCCGCGAATTCGGCTATCGGTATTAATAGTCTGACTGCGAACCCCCCGGTTATGCTCATTCCCACTCCAGCGCCCCCTTCTTCCATTCGTAGATGAAACCGATCACCAGAATGCCGAGAAAGACCATCATGGCGATGAAGCCCACCATGCCGATCTGATCCAGCACCACGGCCCAGGGAAAGAGAAAGGCGATTTCCAGATCGAAAATGATGAAAAGGATGGCCACCAGGTAGTAGCGCACATCGAACTTCATGCGCGAATTTTCGAAGGCCTCGAAGCCGCACTCGTAGGGAGAGAGCTTTTCATTGTCGGGCTTGCGGGTGCCCAGAAGAAATCCAAGACCGATCACGACACCACCCATCACAAAGGCCACGCCCAGGAAAATCAGGATGGGTAGATAGTTTTCGAGCATGGGTATGCTGCCCCCTTTGTCGTCGGATCATTATGGTTTTAAACAGCGAACCATCAGGGAAGGCAGGAGTCTATCCTCTGCCACACAACCGTGTCAAGTTGAGGGAAAAGTATTATTTTCCATTAAATCAATTACTTATATAGCATTTCCGCACATAAAAAAACGGCATTGCCTCCGCTGGAAGCAATACCGTTTTATGTTGGTGCCGATGGCCGGATTTGAACCGGCACGGCTTACGCCACTACCCCCTCAAGATAGCGTGTCTACCAATTCCACCACATCGGCAAGTCTTGTGATTCAGCCTACTCCTTGGCTTCGGTCGGCGCTTCTGGCGCGGTCGCTTCAGCAGGCGGTTCCGACGCCTGTTGCACATCGGCCGGCTCCGTTACCGGCGCTTCGACCGGCGCACTCGGCACCTCGGCATTCTCGGGCACAGCGGCGGTCGGCACTTCCACCTGGGGCACGCTCTCCTGCGCGTCACCCGCTACCGGCGCGGCGGGCACATCCGAACCTGCAGGCATGGGCGGCAGATCGGTTTGCGGCTGCACCTGGACCTCAGCGGCCGGCGGCTGGGTATCATCCAGAATCACCTTGCCATCGTCACGCTGGGCGGCAAAGTAGGCCATCACCATGCTGGTGACGAAAAACAGGGTGGCGAGGCCCGCCGTCAGCCGCGTGAGAAACGAGGCGGATCCCTTGGCACCGAACACGGTGCCCGAAGCGCCACTGCCGAAGGCCGCCCCCATATCGGCGCCCTTGCCGTGCTGGATCAGGATCAACCCGACCAGGCCGATGGCCAGAAAAATATGAAATACGACTAAGATTGTCTGCATAAAACTGTTGCCTAATTCGGAATCTAGTTGGCCGCGGTGCAGATCCCGAGAAAGTCTTCGGCCTTGAGGGAGGCTCCGCCAATCAGGCCACCATCGATATCCGGCTTTCCGATCAACTCCTTGGCGTTATCGGGTTTCATCGAGCCGCCGTAGAGAATGCGCAGTCCCTCGGCCACTTCCGCGCTCTTCTCCGCCACCCGGCCTCGAATGAAGGCATGCACCTCCTGCGCCTGATCGGGTGTGGCGGTCTTGCCGGTGCCGATGGCCCAGACCGGTTCATAGGCGACCACGCCGTCCTTCAGCGCATCGACGCCTTCGAGTGCGATCACCGCGTCGAGCTGACGCGCGACCACGGTTTCGGTAATACCGGCTTCGCGCTCCTCCAGGGTCTCGCCCACACAGAGAATCGGCACCAGGCCGGCCGCGCGCGCCACGGCGTATTTCTTCGCCACCAGTTCGTCACTCTCGGCATGGTAGGTACGACGCTCCGAGTGGCCGACGATGACGTATTTGCAACCGAAATCGTTCAGCATGGAGGCGGCCACCTCGCCGGTATAGGCGCCGGACGACTCGGTGGAGAGGTCCTGACCGCCCCAGGCGATGACCGTACCGGCCAGCAGCTTTTCGGCTTCCGGCAGAAAGACATAGGGAGGGCAGACGGCCACATCCGCGTTCTGCACTGCAGCAACACCACTTTTGATGCCATCCAACAGGGTACGGACGCTCTCCAGAGAGCCGTTCATCTTCCAGTTTCCGGCAACCAGTGGTTTTCGCATGCCCTGACTCCTGCGTGTCAAAAGAAAGCGCGCTAGCTTAACGGCCAACGCGCTTTAAATCAATCACCATCGATCAGCCTGTGTCGGCCTTCCGCCTCTGTCCGCGCACTATGGTGGCCCGACCCGGCGGGATCAGGCGGTTTCCACGCCCACCTGCTCCTGCACCACACTGGCGATACTGTCGGAGAAGCGGCGCACCAGTTCCATGTCACTGCCCTCGACCATGACCCGGATCAGCGGTTCGGTACCCGAGGGCCGCAACAGCACCCTGCCCCCCGTACCCATCTCGACTTCCGCCTCCCGTACCGACTTTCTCACCGCCTCGGATTGCATGATCTCCTGCGGTGTCTTGCTGCCGAGCTTGATGTTGGTCAGTTGCTGGGGGTACTTAGTCATGCCGCTGGCAAGCTCCTGCAGACTGTGACCGGTGGCGTGCATCTCCGCCAGCACCTGCAGGGCCGATACGATGCCGTCCCCGGTGGTGGTGCGATCGAGACAGATGATGTGGCCCGACTGCTCACCACCGAGCACCCAGCCTTTGCTCGACAAGCGCTCCATGATGTAGCGGTCGCCCACCTGGGTCCGTTCGAAGACGACACCCTGTTCGCGCAGGGCGTTCTCCAGTCCCAGGTTGCTCATGAGGGTGCCGACGACCGCGCCCTTCAATTCACCCACACGCATGCGTGAACGGGCGATGATGTAGAGAATTTCGTCGCCATCCACTTCATTCCCCTGGTTGTCGACCATGATCAGGCGATCACCATCGCCGTCCAGGGCGATGCCCACGTCAGCCTTATGCTCACGCACCGCCTGTTTGAGGTGTTCCGGATGGGTCGAGCCGACGCCATCGTTGATGTTGAAACCGTTGGGCGTATTGCCGATGGCGATCACCTCCGCGCCCATTTCATCGAAGACGTAGGGCGCGATGTTGTAGGTGGCGCCATTGGCGCAGTCGACAACGATTTTCATGCCGTGAAAGCGGGTCCTCAAGGGGATGGTGCTTTTACAGAATTCGATATAGCGTCCCTCGGCCGCCATCTTTTCGGCCCGCCCGAGATTGGCGGAATCGACGGTGATCAGCGGCTTCTCCATCTCCGCCTCGATGGCGCTCTCCACCTCGTCCGGGAGTTTCAGACCGTCCGCGGAGAAGAACTTGATGCCGTTGTCCTGGTAGGGATTGTGCGAGGCGCTGATGACGATGCCCGCTTGGGCATGCAGGGTCCGGGTCAGGTAGGCCACGCTGGGCGTCGGCATCGGACCCAGCAAGGTGATGCTGACACCCGCGGCTGTCAGACCCGCCTCCAGGGCGGATTCCAGCAGATAGCCGGAAATCCGGGTGTCCTTGCCGATCAGGATACGGCTCTTGGCCTCGGTCCCGAGCACGCGACCGGCGGCCCAGCCCAGTTTGAGCACGAATTCGGGAGTAATCGCCCCTTGGCCAAATCGACCACGCACCCCATCGGTGCCGAAGAATTTACGACTCAATGCATAACCCCCTTATCTAATCTGCCGACAGGACAGCCGATGCGACCTTTAGCGCCTCGACGGTCTCTCTTACATCATGGGCTCTGATAATAGCCGCCCCCTGCATGACTGCAACCACCGCAGCGGCCACGCTTCCGGTCACCCGCCGATCGACGGGAGCCTCATTCAGTAGCGACCCGATCATCGATTTTCTTGAGATACCCACCAACAGGGGCAGGCCGAGCGAATCCAGGCCGGCCAAATGCTTCAGCAGTGAAAGATTGTGCGCCAGTGTCTTGCCGAAGCCGAATCCGGGGTCGAGCAGGATGCGCTCACGCCGGATACCCCCGACCTCGCATGCCGCCACCCGCTCAGCCAGAAAGTCACGCACCTCGGCCACCACGTCTTCGTAGTGCGGTTGCCGCTGCATGGTGCGGGGTTCTCCCTGCATGTGCATGAGACAGACCGGAATCTTCAACTCCGCCACGGTTTCGATGGCGCCCGGCGCCTGCAGCGCCATGACGTCGTTGATGAGTCCGGCGCCGGCGCCGGCCGCTTCGCGCATCACCGGTGGTTTGAGGGTATCGACGGAGACGGGGACGGGAATCTCAGCGGCCAGCGCCTCGATCACCGGTACCACCCGCTCCAGTTCCTGCTCCACGGAAACGGGCTGGGCACCCGGCCGGGTCGACTCGCCGCCGATATTGATGATGCCGGCCCCCTCCTCCACCATCTGCTCGGCATGGCGCAACGCCGCATCCCTGGCCAGGAAGCGGCCACCGTCAGAAAAGGAGTCCGGGGTCAGATTGAGGATCCCCATGACCTGGGGTCGACCCAGGTCAAGGGATTTCCCTCCGCAATCGAGAATCAAGGCGTTTAGGGCGTATCAGTGCTGGCCGGCGGGACCGCCGATGGTGCCTGAAACATCGTCGGAGGCAGGAGATTCTCCCGACGGCTTGGCCCCGTCATCTCCCGCATCGGGCTCGACCCAGTCCTTCGGCGGACGCGGCGTTTTGCCTGACATGATGTCGTCGATCTGATCGCTGTCGATGGTCTCGTACTTGATCAGCGCCTCGGCCATCAGGTGCAGCTTCTCCATGTTCTCGGTGAGAATGGTATGGGAGCGCTCGTAGTTGCGGTCGATGAAGCTGCGGATCTCCTCGTCGATGGTGTGGGCGGTGTCGTCGGAGACGTTCTTGTGCTGGGTCACCGAGCGGCCGAGGAAGACCTCTTCCTCCTCCTCGCTGTACATCAGCGGCCCGAGGCGCTCGGAGAGGCCCCACTTGGTCACCATGTTACGCGCGATTTCGGTGGCGCGCTTGATGTCGTTGGAGGCACCGGTGGTCACCTTGTCGATACCGAAGATCAGCTCCTCGGCGATACGACCGCCGAAGAGACTGGAGATCTGGCTCTCCAGGTGCTGCTTGCTGTAGCTGTAGCGGTCCGCCTCGGGCAGGAACATGGTCACGCCCAGGGCGCGACCCCGGGGAATGATGCTCACCTTGTAGACCGGATCGTGGGACGGCACCAGACGGCCGACGATAGCGTGTCCCGCCTCGTGGTAGGCGGTGAGCTTCTTCTCCTCCTCGCTCATGACCATGGTGCGGCGCTCGGTACCCATGAGGATCTTGTCCTTGGCCTTCTCCATCTCCTCCATGGTGACCATGGACTTGTTGGCACGGGCGGCGAACAGGGCCGCCTCGTTGACCAGGTTGGCCAGGTCGGCGCCGGAGAAGCCGGGGGTGCCACGGGCGATGATGGAGGGTTTCACGTCATCGGCGGCGGCCACCTTGCGCAGGTGGACCTTGAGAATCTGCTCACGTCCGCGCACGTCGGGCAGCGGCACCACCACCTGGCGGTCGAAGCGGCCGGGGCGCAGCAGGGCGGGATCGAGCACGTCGGGACGGTTGGTGGCGGCGATGACGATGACGCCTTCGTTGCCCTCGAAACCGTCCATCTCCACCAGCAGCTGGTTGAGGGTCTGTTCGCGCTCGTCGTGACCACCACCCAGGCCGGCGCCGCGATGGCGACCGACGGCATCGATCTCGTCGATGAAGATGATGCAGGGAGCGTGCTTCTTGGCCTGGTCGAACATGTCGCGCACACGGGAGGCGCCGACACCGACGAACATCTCGACGAAGTCGGAACCGGAAATGGTGAAGAAGGGCACCTTGGCCTCGCCGGCGATGGCCTTGGCCAGCAGGGTCTTACCGGTACCCGGCGAACCGACCATCAGCACGCCCTTGGGGATCTTACCGCCCAGTTTCTGGAACTTGGAGGGATCGCGCAGGAAGTCGACCATCTCGGTCACCTCCTCCTTGGCTTCCTCCACTCCGGCCACGTCGCTGAAGGTGATCTTGACCTGATCCTCGCTCAGCATGCGGGCCTTGCTCTTGCCGAAGGACATGGCGCCACGGCCGGCCCCGCCACCCTGCATCTGACGCATGAAGAAGATCCAGAGGCCGATGAGGACGAAGAGCGGGAACCAGTTGATGAGGATGTTCATCAACAGGGAGGGCTTCTCGGGCGGGACGGCGGAGATCTCCACATTGTTGTTGAGCAGATCGCCGACCAGCATGTCGTCCCCCGGACTGTAGGTGGAGAAGTGCTGTCCGGAAGTGAGTGTACCGTCGATGTCGTGCCCGTTGCCGCTGATGGTCACCTCCTTGACCTGCCCCGATTTCACATCGGCGATGAAGTCGGAATAGGATTTCATCTGCGCCTTGGGCTGGGTGGTGGAGAAGTTGTTGAAGACCGTCATCAACACAATGGCGATCACCACCCAGAGAATCAGATTTTTTGCCATGTCGTTCAAAGCGTAAACCTCGCATTTCGTCCCACCCACGGGGCGGAACTGGATTCCGTATCAGGCCGGTGCCCTTTGACCGGAGCCGGGATACCCCTGTCGCAGATCGCCGGTCAGGCCCGGCGAGGTGCAACTGCCTGATTTGTCGGATTAACTGATTGGTACGGTACTATATCTTAAAGTTCCCTGCTACCAGATAGATCTCACGGCTTTTCGCCCGCGATGACGCCGGTTTGCGACTCACCACGCGCCCGAAGGACTGGCGAACGGATTTGATGAATTCATCGAATCCGGCTCCCTGAAAGACCTTGATGACAAAACCGCCGCCCGGCTTCAAGCTCTCCCGGGCGAAATCCAGCGCCAGTTCACACAGATACATGGCGCGCGGCTGATCCACACTGGCCATACCCGTAACATTGGGCGCCATGTCGGAAATTACAAGATCGACCGGCTCACCGCCCAGGAGATTCCGCAATTTTGAGAGCGGTTCGTCCTCGCGAAAGTCCCCCTGGATGATCTCGACACCGGCGATCGGATCCATCGGCAGGATATCGAGGGCGATCACCTGCCCTTTCTCGCCCACCAGATCCCGCGCGATCTGGCTCCAGCCTCCGGGCGCCGCACCCAGGTCCACCACCCGCATACCCGGTTTGATAATCCTGTCTTTTTCCTGGATTTCCAGCAGCTTGAATGCCGCACGCGAGCGATAGCCGGCTTTTTGGGCCTTCTTTACGTACTCGTCCTTGAAGTGGCGGTCGAGCCACTGGCGGCTGCTTTTGCTTCGCTTCATCTGTTTAATTTTTAATTGTGAATTTTGAATGTTGAATTGGGGTGTTCGCTTCGCTCACTTCTGATTAGATTCCCCCTCTTCCCAGCCCCTCTCCCGCAAGGGGAGAGGGGGACAAAAACCCGTGCGCGCAGCGCACACAACAATTCAAAATTCACAATTCAAAATTCATAATTCCCATACTCCGTTTCATCATACCCGGAAACCGGCTAGAATCCGCCCCCCACTTAGACAACCGGCAGAAACCGAATGGCACTGACCTCCGCCCAGATCCGCGAGCTGAAAAAGCTGGCCCACCCCCTCAAACCCGCGGTCATCGTCGGCCAGCACGGCCTGAGCGAGAACGTGCTGGCGGAGATCGACTCGACCCTCGATATCCACGAACTGATCAAGGTGAAGCTGGCCGGTGCCGACAAGGCCGACCGGGAAGAGCTCAGCGGGGAGATCGTGACCCGGCTGGCGGCCTCGCTGGTGCAGATCATCGGCCGGGTGGCGGTCTTCTACCGGCCCAATCCGAAGAAGAAGAAAAACCGGATCGTTGTTTAATTTTGAATGTTGAATTGTGAATTTTGAATTGAGGTGTGCGCTCTGCGCACGGGTTATTATCCCCTCTCCCTGGCCCTCTCCCGCAAGGGGAGAGGGAATCTGCCTGTCAGGTTGGGTGCCCTCTGAAAGCCCCTCTCCCCTTGCGGGAGAGGGGTTGGGGAGAGGGAATCTGCCTGGCGGATTGAGTGCCCTCTGAAAGCCCCTCTCCCCTTGCGGGAGAGGGGTTGGGGAGAG
>JBNKYJ010000114.1:0-40907 GCA_050300835.1 Sedimenticolaceae bacterium | reverse complement strand
GATTGGATGAAGAACCTGGCGGTACGCCCGGCTATGCCCAGATGGGCCTCGTAGCCGGGATCCATGGAGTGGAGCTGGTCGGATCTCTTATCGTCCTGGCTCATAGTTATTCTCGAAGTCTTGCTTGCTGAGACGGGATCTGCGCCCGTCTCTTTTGTTTCATGCGGGAGTCATGCCCCCCAGGAGACCGGCTCAAACTACGAGCAGTCGACAATGGCGATTTTGTTCAGCGCTGGGGAGAGGTCCAGCCGGCGCTGATCCCCAACGGCGGATTGCGCAACACACGCTCTCCAGCCTGCAACCCTGAAAGTACAGTGGTATATCCACCGGGCAGCTTCTCACCGACACGTATCAGCCGCAGTGTCGGCTTGCCCTCCTCGTCTGCCACGTAGACGCCGGGGAGACTGCCGTTGTAACGGATGGCGCTGCTCGGTATCACCGGATTGGCACGCGCCGGCGCGTTGAAGTCGGGCACCAGCACCTTGGCGTACATACCGGGAGCCGATTCGCCCTGAGGCAGATCAAATTTGATGGTCACGGTATGGCGCTGGGCATCGGCCATGGGGAAGATCTGCGCCACCCGCACCGGAATCTCGCGGTCGCCCACGTCAAGTTCGGCGCGCAGCATCATGCCCTCGCTCAGTCCCGGACGCAGGCGGCTCGGCACATCGACCACGATCTGCAGATATTCCACATCGGCGTACTTGAGCAGCGGTTGGCCGGGCTGGACGGTGTCACCCACCTCGACAAACTTTTTCATGATGACGCCCTCGAAAGGCGACACGCTCTTGGCGTCACGCAGTTTGGCGTCGATGGCGCGAATCTCGGCCTGCACCCGGATCATGGTGTTCTGCGCCTGCTGGATATTGGTACGGGAGGAGAAGATGTCGGCCTGACGCTCCGCATCCCGGTCGCGCTCGCCCACCATGTCCTCCATCGGCCGGGTGAACATCTGGTCGAACAGGTTGGGCATTCCCATGCCGCCCATGGCCGACCTCGATTTCGGCGACCAGAGCTCACGGTTATACTGCACCCCTGCATTGCGCAACTGGGCATCGGCGTTGGCCAGCTGCGCCACCGCCGCCTGCCGTTTCGCCATCAGCTCGCTGTCGTCCAGCTCGACCAGCAGATCGCCCTCCTTGAAGACATCGCCCTCGATACCCGCCAGGGACTTGACCCGTCCCGGCAGCTGTGCGGAGAGGGTGACCTCCTTGTAAGGCACGACCGTACCGCCCAGAGAGACATGGGGCACACCCTGCGTCTGCTGAACGACGAAGTAGTCCCCAGCGGCAGGCAGTTGTTGGGCCTGCAGCTGAAGACTCGCCGTCATCAGGGAGGTGATCCCGGCGGCCAATACCATTGCCTTGAATTTCGAACTCATATTCCGCACTACCCAGTGTTGTAAGCTTTCCTGGTCGGTCGCTTGCGAGCGCACCCTAGTCGGTCGTCTTTGATACTCGGGAATCAGACTCGCGCCATTACGGCGAAGCTCTTGATGAAGGGACCCGCCATGCGGGGGTCCTTGATCATGGACGAGTAGTCTCCCACCGCGAATTTCATTTTTCTTGACGTGAAAGCCATGCCGAGTCCCATCATCCCGGGTGGCTTGGCGATCCACTTGTTCCACTGATCACCGGATGCCCGGATGTCCCAGTTCAGGCTCTGGCCAGCGAAAGCCTCGCCCTTGACGGCTTTGCCGTTCTCGACTGTGAGCACGCCACGTGGCTGAGCTTCGCCATCGAAGCCATAACCGATGACACTGTTGAAACCAATCTGTGCTAAAGCATCTGATAATTCGGGCTCGGCGTTCCAGTGATCGGCGAACCCCTGCATCCACTCCTCAGAAAACAGCTCTGCCATCGCATTCTCCTGTTTGATTATTCGAGTTATTTTCGATGCTTCGGGGACTTAAATGCCCCTGTTCAGAGGATTTTTCAGTATCTATGAAGGCATCTATCAATGCAACCGGGTAGATTCCCCATAGAGACCGCAGATCCTCGAATATCAGAATGTATAGATATTCTAATCTGCCAGATACTAAACTATTTCCGCTTTCGCTTAAAGCCGTTTTTTTTGACTCGGCTCAATGATTCCTCAATCACCACCCCTCAAGGCCAGTCGCACTGCAGCGACGTCCGCACCGATGGCGGGAGAGCCAAACGCCCTATCCTCCATGGCGACGGCATGCAGGATAGCCGCGCATCGGGTAAAGTCACGTCAGGGGAACAGTTTTTCGCAGAGGCGCTTCCAGGTACCACCTGCTTCGGCATTCAGCTTGCCGACTCCCGAGAAGTGATCTATTTCTGAAACATGCCCCGGCGCGGGTGAGGTCGCCCGCCGCCAGCCAAACAGGAGTGAGTCAACCATGCATCCCGCCGGACAGGTCATCGAGTCGCGTCTTCAACACCTTGAGTCCCACCTTGAACAGGAGAATCCCATTCTCCTGAGTACGGTACGCAGCTTCCGCACCCTCGATGATGTCGCCTTCCGACTCGGCCTGCTGAGCGGGGACAACTCCTTCGCCACCCAGATTCCCTGGTGGCCGCTAATCTCCATACTGGGTACCTTTTCGGCAGGCAAATCGACTTTCATCAACCACTACATCGACTATCCCCTGCAGCGATCCGGCAACCAGGCCGTGGACGACAAGTTCACTGTCATCTGTTACAGCAAGGAAGCCACCGCCCACGCCCTGCCGGGCGTCGCGCTCGACTCCGATCCCCGATTCCCCTTCTACCAGATGTCCGACGAGATCGAGAAGGTGGCCAAGGGCGAAGGTGAGCGTATCGACGCCTACCTGCAGCTGAAGACCTGCCCCAGTGAGAAGCTGCGCGGTAAGATCCTGATCGACTCCCCCGGATTCGATGCGGATGCACAACGCACCTCCACCCTGCGCATCACCGATCACATCATCGACCTCTCCGACCTGGTGCTGGTCTTTTTCGACGCGCGCCATCCGGAACCGGGCGCCATGCAGGACACCCTCAGCCATCTGATCGAACGCACCATCCACCGCAACGATACCGGCAAGTTTCTCTACATTCTCAACCAGATCGATACCACCGCCCGGGAAAACAACCCCGAGGACGTGATCGCCGCCTGGCAGCGGGCGCTCGGCGAGCGGGGCCTCACCGCTGGCCGTTTCTACGCCGTCTACAATCCGGATGCCGCGGTGCCGATCGATGACGAGGCACTGCGCAACCGCTACGAAACGAAGCGCGATCTCGATCTGAAGGAGATCCACAGCCGCATGGAAGAGGTCGAGATCGAACGCGCCTACCGCATCGTCGGCGCCCTGGAGAAGACGGCGCGGGATATCGAGGAGCGCAGCGTTCCTTTGATCAAAGCCACCCTGGGCCGTTGGCGCAAGCGGGTGCTGTGGGGAGACGGCATCGTGATGGGAGTGTTGCTGGTCGTACTACTCGGCCTCACCGTCAATGCCGGTTACTGGCAAGGCTTCGGATTCGCACCACCCTGGCTGGAGAACGGCTTCAGCTCTCCCCTGCCCTGGGTCCTGCTGGGACTGCTGATTGTCGCCCTGCTCGGTATTCACTTCGGGATCAGAATGCTCGCCGCCCGCAGCCTGCTCGGCGGCGTGCGCAAACAGGCGGCCAAAGCGGGCTTGAAGGGGGCACCCGCCGACGCCTTCCTGCGTAGCGTGAAACCCTGGCGCTCGATCTTTCGCAAGCAGCCGGCGGGCTGGGGCCGCAAATCGCGTCGCCAGTTGCGCGAGGTGCTGCAGGCGACCGACACCTACATCCAGACCCTCAACGATCAGTTCACCAATCCGTCAGGCACCGAAAAGCTGCTGCAGCCGGAGACGGCGGTGGCGGAAGAGCCGGCCACGGAGCCGGCAGTCGAAGCGGAACGGGAGACGGTCTGAACAGCTGCAGCGCGGGCGTGTCCACGCTACACGCCCGCCTGATACACGGCTGGAATTCGGCTCGGTCTACCGCTTATCGTCAGCGGCCAGTCTAGGTTTCAGTAAAGACCCGACGGGTGTTGCGTCCCTGCCGTTTGCCGTCGTACATGGCGCTGTCGGCATGGGCGTAAAGCTGGTCGACCAGGGCATGTATGGGGTCCTGCCGGTCGGCCTCCGGATTGTAGCCGCTGATACCGATACTGGCGGTCAGTTTCAGATTTCCGACCTGTGGACCGAACTCCAGTCGCGCCAGGCGCTCCTGCACCCGTTGCGCCATCAGGTCCGCGCCTTCGATACCGCTATCCGACAACATGATGACGAACTCCTCACCACCGACCCGGGCGACCAGGTCACCGCCACGCGCCTCCTGACGTATCACATCGGCAATGGCACAGAGCACCTTGTCGCCCATCACATGTCCCCATTCATCATTGATCTGCTTGAAATAGTCCACATCCAGCAACATGAGGCTGCATAACTGATGATGACGCCGGGCACGTGCCAGCATCCCCTCGGCTTCAGCGAAAAAATAGCGACGATTGTTCAGGCCGGTCAGCTCGTCGATGGTGGAGAGCTGTTCATAGCGTCTCTGCAGGGCCTCTGCCTCCTGCAACGCCTTGCGCAACGCTTTGGTGCGCTGCTCGACGACAAGTTCGAGATCGTGCAGCATGCGGTGATTGTGCAGAATCTGGCCCAGGCTGCTGCAGAAGAGGCTCAGCGTGTGCTGCTGCCAGGGCTCGAAGTACTCCGGCAACGGGTGGGAGGCATTGAGCACCGCCAACACCTGGTCACCCATCTTGATCGGCGCGCTGATCAGCGAACCGGGTTGCTCCGCGCCGCTCCTGGGATCGGCCACGAAGTCCTGGCTCTGGGCACAGTTTCGGCAGTACTGCATCTGACCTGTGTCAAAGGCAATGCCGGCAATGCCCTCGCCCGGGGCAAAGGTCGTACTGACCCGACGCGACTGCAACTCATGGACACCGGTGAGAGTCTCGTGTGACTCGGTCATATTGATACCGGCCACACACACGAGACGCCCCTGATCCGGCACGAAGATCGAACAGTTCTCCACGTTCTGATAGCGAATCAGTTCGCCCAGCGCCTTCTTTATCAAGCTCTCCTCGCTCACACTGTCGAGGTTGATTTGAGACAGGGCCCGCAGGGCCGACAACGAATCGAGCAGACTGAAAAAGCGCTCTCTGAGATCCATCGAGGTCTGATTGAAGGAGAGATCCACCATAGCGTCTACTTCACCATCAGGTCGGCGATGCTGCGCAGTTCTTCATCCCGCAGACGACACTGTGCCTCGATTTCCGCCAATGCCGTTTCGCTGAGACCGGGGAGCTTCCCCAATTCCCCGGAGGGATCCCGGTCCTGGCCTGACCGTGCACTCACCCGCTCTGCCGCCAGGGACACCACAGCCACCTCGTAGGTAGTGTCGTCGCGTGCGGACAGCGCCACCACCTTCACCACCACCGGCGGAAGATGCCAGCGGTCGGTGAGCCAGGCTCCGGCTTCCCGGCTGCTGATACCGACGAGTTCCGTTTCCAACCGGTGTGGATCCGAAGGTGCCTGACGCAACTGCGCGATCACCTTGGCGTAGTCCTCGGGAAACAGATGCACCAGGACCAGCGTCCCGATATCGAAGAGCAGACCGGCGAGATAGACGCTGTCCAGGTCGGGTTGTTCGGAGGCGACGATATGGCGACAGAGTTCCCGCGACAGCAACGCGGTCGCCAGGGAACGGAACCAGTAGTTTTCGAGGTCGAAAGCCTGACACCGGGTCGTGTCGAAGACGCCGCTGAGGGCGATACTGAACGCCAGGCTCTTGACCATATTGAGACCCAGCACCCGGATGATCGCCTCCTCCACGGTATGAATCGGCGTGATCTGTCCGAAGTAGGCCGAGTTGGCGACACCCAGAACACGGGCGGTGACGGCGGGGTCCTGACCGATAACCCTGGCCAGTTCTGCCAGCGAACAATTGTCGTCGGAGAGGATTTCCAACAGACGCGCAGCGGTCGCCGAAAGCGGTGGCAGCTGCTTCAGCATGAGGATCTGCTGCTTGGCTTGTGTGGCGCTCTGCATCAGGAAAAGTCTCCTTACTCTCAGGAGGTTAGCGGCATGGGAAGGCCGATCTTTAACCCCCAGCAAGGTGACTGGCCGGGCGTTATCGAATTTCAACTAAAGCTGAAAAATCACTATCCAGCACACAGCAGGAGCGTGATGACAACATCCTGACAAAAAGGCTTCAATCATATTTCGTGTATTTGTTACACTAACCCTGATGCCAACCCCATATCCGTTACCTTCTCCGCATTTCGAATCACACCATGCCGTCGCGTGAGACCTACTGCTACGCCTATCCCCATCCCGCAGTGACCACCGACGTGGTCCTGTTCACTCTGCGAGACGGCATACTCAGTGTGCTTTTGATCGAACGCGCCAATCCGCCCCACCAGGGCATGTGGGCGCTACCGGGCGGATTTCTGGAGATCGGCGAAGACCTGGAGAGCTGTGCCAAGCGTGAACTGCAGGAGGAGACCGGCATCGAGGGTGTCTATCTCGAGCAGCTCTACACCTTCGGCGCGCCCGATCGAGACCCCAGGGAACGCATCATCAGTGTCACCTACTTCGCCCTCACCCGCTCCGACAGCCTGCAGCCGAGAGCAGCCAGCGACGCTGCCCGGGTGGCCTGGTTTGCGGTGACCGATCTGCCCGAGCTGGCTTTCGACCACGCCGACATCATTCACCTGGCCCAACAGCGACTGGTGGCCAAGCTGCACTATTCGACCATCGCCTTTCAGCTGCTGCCGGAGACCTTCACACTCAGTCAGCTGCAGTCGGTCTACGAGGTCCTGCTCGGCGAGCCGCTGGACAAGCGCAACTTCCGCAAGGCCATGCTGGCCCGGAGCATCCTGCGCGAGACCGGCGAATTCGCCCGTAGCGGCAACCACCGCCCCGCCAAGACCTACCGGGTGATCAATCCCGCCCGGGTGGAAATCATCAAATAATACAAACCGCAAAGAGACAACCATGAGCGTCCAATCACTGAATCTGCCCACCATCCTGGTTCCGGAACACCCCCAGTGGCCCGAGCTCTCCGCTGAAGAGAAGTCGGCAATGAAGGCCCGCATCAAGGAAAGACTGAAGGCGATGAATGCGGTCCTGGTGGCCCACTACTACACCGATGCCGACCTGCAGGAGCTGGCGGAGGAGACCGGTGGCTGCGTCGCCGACTCCCTGGAGATGGCGCGCTTCGGCGCTGCCCAGGCGGCCGAAACCCTGGTGGTCTGCGGGGTGCGCTTCATGGGCGAGACGGCGAAAATCCTGAACCCGGAGAAACGGGTGATCATGCCCGACCTGGGGGCCACCTGTTCCCTCGACGAGGGCTGTCCGGCGGATCAGTTCAGCGCCTTCTGCGATGCCCACCCCGACCACACCGTGGTGGTCTACGCCAACACCAGCGCCGAGGTGAAGGCGCGCTCCGACTGGGTGGTGACCTCGGGCATCGCCCTACCGGTGATCCAGCACCTGGCCGCCCAGGGCAAGAAGATTCTGTGGGGACCCGACCGTCACCTCGGCAGTTATGTGCAGCGCATCACCGGCGTCGAGATGCTGTTGTGGCCCGGCTCCTGCGTGGTCCACGAGGAGTTCAAATCGGTGGCCCTGGAGCGGATCCGGCGGCTGCACCCGGACGCCGCCGTACTGGTGCATCCCGAATCCCCCGAGAACGTGATCGAACAGGCCGACGTGGTGGGCTCCACCACGGCACTGATCAAGGCCGTGGCGGAGATGGACAACAAGGAGTTCATCGTCGCCACCGACGGCGGCATCTTCTACAAGATGCAGCAGATGGCGCCCGACAAGGTGCTGATCGAAGCCCCCACCGCCGGTGAGGGTGCCACCTGCGTCAGCTGTGCCCACTGCCCCTGGATGGGCATGAACGCGCTGCAGAATCTGCTCCAGGTTCTGGAGCAGGGCGGCAACGAGATCGAGATCGATCCGGCCATCCGGGAGCGGGCGGTGGTGCCGATCCAGCGCATGCTCGACTTCGCCGCCAAGCAGGGCATCGGCATGAAAGACAAGGGCAATGCCTGAAGCGAACGACGCCCTTCGGCAGACTCCGTGATGGCGGCGGGTGCCCCCGCCCGCTTACCAGGGCATGAAGTCCATCGGCCGCCCCATCTGATTGATGTCCCGACTCATGACACCGGTGTTCAGGGTCATCGCCCGCATCGCCTGCGTCATTTCGAGCAGGTTGCCGGTCATCACGCCGATGTCCTGTTTCATGCTGCCGACGTTGACAGCCAGGGAGGCAATGTTGCCGTCCATGGTCTCGATGTGCGACTCCATCTTGTCGACACGATCGACCAGCACGGTGATCTGCCGGGTCATGGTGGCGATATTCTCCGTCAACTGCCCCATGTGCTGCGACATCGAATGCAGATTGCTCTCCATCTGGGGATCGACCTGCTGGGTCAGCTGATGCATGTCACGGGTCACGTTGTAGATGAGATAGAAGCCGGAAAGGCCGAGAATGCCCACCACCAGCAGCATCGGATAGATCATCCGCTCCCAGCGCGACAGGCTGCGATCGAAATTCTTGAAGAAGTTGGATAGGGTGATCTCCAGCTTGACCATCGCCTTCTGTTCGGGCGAAAGACTCTTGTATTCGGGCGAGAAGGTGCGTGGATCTTTTTCGAACATCGGCGTTGCTCTCTCCGCATAGTTCCGGCCAATGCAGCGACACAGGACCACCCTTTCCGGGCCGGAATGATTGTTATTCAGGTTGTCTTAGTTTTTGTATGCGATCGTTTTGAGTATAGCCGCCCGCCTATACGCAGTTTGTAAAATAGACCGGAGCGGCGCCCCGTCCCGAACGTATACCGGCCCGCAGCTCCCTTGTACCGCCCACGAGCTGGGTTACACTGGAGGGCAACGGCATTAGATCCAGGCCCATGAGTGATTTCATACTGAACAATGAGCAGGCCATTCGACTCAGCGCCTTCATCGGCATCTTTGTCGCCATGGCCTTGTGGGAAGTCGCCGCGCCACGCCGGCAACGACTCTTCCCGCGTCTGCAGCGCTGGACCGGCAACCTGACGCTGGTGGCCCTGAACACGCTGCTGTTGCGGCTGCTGTTCCCCGCCGCGGCCGTCGGGATGGCGGCCTTTGCCGAGGAGCGGGGATGGGGCCTGATGAACTATCTGGCATGGCCCCTCTGGCTGCAGCTGCCGCTCTCGCTGTTGCTACTCGACCTGGTGATCTACCTGCAGCATGTGATGGTGCATGCGGTACCGGCGCTCTGGTTGCTGCACCGGGTGCACCACGCGGATCCGGAGTACGATCTCACCACCGGTGCCCGCTTCCACCCCATCGAGATCATCCTCTCGATGGTGATCAAGATCACCACCATTGCCGCCCTCGGGCCGCCGTTGGTGGCGGTGGTGCTGTTCGAAGTGATCCTCAACGCCATGGCCATGTTCAACCACGCCAATATCGAGCTGCCCGCCGCCATTGATCGCCGTCTGCGCTGGCTGATCGTCACCCCGGACATGCATCGGGTGCACCATTCGATGGAAGCCGACGAGACCAACAGCAACTTCGGCTTCAACCTCTCGCTCTGGGACCGTCTGATGGGAACCTATCGCGAGCAGCCGCGCCTGGGCCAGCTCGGCATGCAGATCGGTATCTCCAGCCTGCGGGATCCCCGCATCACCACCCGGCTCGGCGGCATGCTGCGGATACCCTTCATCCGCACCCATGATCATTACGCCATCAACCAGCGCGATTGGGACCACAACCCGCGTGAAGGAGACACCTCATCATGAGTCTCGACACCTACGACGTCTATTTCTCCGGCGCCACCCTCAAGGACGCCGACCCTGCCGAGGCCAAACGCAAGGTCGGCGCCATATTCAAACTCGAGGGGGAGAAGCTGGAGCGCCTGTTCAGCGGAAAACCCATACCCATCAAGCGGGGCGTGGACATGGACCAGGCGGTGAAATACCGGGTCGCCTTCAGGGACGCCGGAGCACTGGTGGATATCGTTCCCGCCGGACAAGCGGCGCCCGATCCCGCCGCGCGTCCGAGCCCACCGCAACGCCCCGCCGCGCCACCCACTACCACCGCCGCGACGACGCCCCCGCCCGGCCCTGCAGAGACCACGGCTGAGCCCACGGGCGCAGGATTGTCCCTGGCCGAAGGTCCCATGAGCCCGCCGCCGCAACCACCCGCCGAGCCGATCAGCGTGCCCGACTACGGACTCTCGGCGGCCAAGGATTTCAATCTCAGCGACTGCGCGCCCCCGGTGGAAGCGGCGCCCATCCCCGACATCAGTGCCATGGACCTGGAAAAGGCAGGCAGCATCCTCGACGAATCAGCGGATCCGGAACCGTTGGAGATCGACACCGAGGCGCTGGAGCTCGATGATCCCGGCACCACCCTGATCGAGGCACAGGAGACGCCCGAGCCGGCCATCGACACCACGGCGCTGAGCATGTCGGAACCCAATGAGGGCAGCCTGGAGGGGTATCAGAAACCGGTCGAGCCGGCGCCGCTGCCCGCCATCGATCACCTCCATCTGGAAGAGGCGAAGGAGCGCCCCAAACCGGAGGGCAAGGCAAAGTTCGTCATCGCCGACGACTGATCCGCCGACGCTCGGCGGTGGTCAGAAATCGAGATAGGCCTCCAGCGAACGCCGCGTGGAGTCCGGCAACTCGTCATGCCCGCCGTTATCCGGTCGTCCGGTATCCAGTATCCCTTCCAGTGCACCGGCCGTGCTCTCCGCATAGAACCGCAGCAGCAGCCGCTGGTCATCGTCGCTCAGCCAGAGCTGCACCTCATCTTTGAGTTCCCGCTGCTCCGGGTCGTACTCATAGAGTCTCAAATGCAGGGCATCCCGATCCCAACCCCGCCGCGCCAGGTGATCCCGTTCGATCTGGGCCCGATAGAACTCCAGCTGCTTGCCTGAAAAGACGGTGAAGTCGAACCATTTGCCGGGCTCTAACGGCAGCCTCCTCAGCCGATGCAGCATGCCCATGTAGTCGAGGATATCCCCCTGCTCCACGGCCACCCGCTGGTTCTCGCGCAGCGCGTTCCAGTCCTTGCCATCGATGGCAGCGATCTTGAGCAGCTGCTGTGGTGGTGCAGTCGTTGCCGAAGCGTCACCGGCCTTCGGTGTCTGGTAGTGATAGCCCTCGCTGGCGTCAGGCTTGAACCAGAAGAGTTCCCGCTTCTCCGAACCGGTGATCAGGAATTTCGACGCCAACAGCGGCTGCAGGGTCTGCTGGTCGAGCCAGCTGCGGTAATCGAGCCTTACGGGATAGATCAGCTCTGCTTTTTTATAGGGTGCGGTGGTCAGCTGCATACGGGTCAGGTAGGCGTTGCGGTCGGCCACCTCCCCCAGCGCGGGTCCCACGCTGAGCGTCAGTTTGGCGATATCGAGTTCGACGAAGCCGGTGACCAATCCCCTGAATCTCAGGGTGTAATCGAGTGATTCCCCCAGATCGGGAGCCGCGGCCAGACGCTGCATGGGCAACATCGGCAACAGCAGGAGCAGTAGCAGGACTTTCATGCGCAGATTCTTCACCGTTTCTCACGTTCTCCATCCGGTTTGGCTCGACCCATGCCGGTGTATTGGCACGACTTTCGCAGCATATCCTGAAAAGGCTGAATCGCCGCTGAATCAGTCAATATTTTGTCACTCAGGAGTCTTCATCATGGTCAACCCGATCAATGGCGACAAACCCATTGCAGTTACTACCGAACGTGCCGGGGAATCCACAAACGGCAGACGCAGCGAAAAGGCTGCCGCCACCCCCTCGGCCCCAACTGAGTCCAAACCCGCCGAGCCGGCCGGTACCACCCTGGAGGTGGAAGGCGCGCGCCAGCTCTACGAACTGGAAAATCAGGCCGCCCGCGTCTCCGGCGCCGGGATCACCTCCCCGGAGGCGGCCCGCACCGTGCTGGATCAGCTACTGGAACAGATCGGTACCCAGCCAGAGCAGGCACTTCAGGCCCAGGGCTCCGGCGTTACGGCACCCCTGGCCAAGCTGCTGCAGGCGGCACCCGCCTGATCACCCAGCGCCTGGGGATTGACAGCTTTGACGCCCTAAGTGACGCCCGGTTCCAACCGGTTGGCCGTCACATCCTCGCGTAAGCGGGCAATCTCTCCGCGCGGTCCGATCACCACCAGCAGGTCGCCGGCATCCATCAGATGCCGGATGCCGTTGTTGCAGAAGATCAGTTCGCGCCCCAGCTCCAGGTCCACCACGCCCATGACGATCAGATTGTAGCGCCGGGTCAGTTGCAGGTCGTCGAGCGGCGTGCCCGAGAGGAGTGAGGCCGGCGGGATTTCGACCTCGGCGATATCCACATGCTTGCCGAAAACGGTGGTCTCCAGCATCTCCACCAGATAGGGTCGGGCGATCAGCTCGTGCACCCGCTGGCCGCTGATTTCATAAGGGTCGATCACCTTGCTGGCGCCGGCCGTGATCAACTTGGCCCCTGAGGTCACCGACTCGCAGACACAGATGATCTTGAGCCGGGAATCGAGCGCCCGCGCCGAGAGGGTCAGGAACAGGTTCTGCGGCTCGTGCGAAAAGAGACAGAAAATCGTCTCCACCCAGCCGCCGATGCCGATCTCCCGCAACTTGTCATCGTCCGTATGATCCACCACCGCCGCATCCAGTCCCTTGGCCTGGATGGCGGCGACCTCCTCCGTGTCGTTGCTGAAGAGGCAGGCGTCGATGCCCCGCTCCGCCAGCTGGAACGCCACCTCCTGGCCCATGGCCCCGCAGCCGAATATGAGGGTCTTCCAGCGTGCCATCAGAGCCTGCCCCCTTCAATGCAGTCGCGAAAGTGGATCACACTGTAGTGATGGCCGAACAGCACCAGCAAATCCTCTGCTTGTAACATGAAATCGGCCCCAGGATTGAAGAAGAAACAGCGATCCTGCAGGCTGTAACAGGTCACGCCCTCGACCCCCTCACAGCGTCCGTCGCGGATGACGCCGAAGGGTATCAGCCGGCGGCGGCGAAAATCGATGCTGTCCATGCGCCGCCCCTCCATCACCGAACCCTGTTTGACGCGCACGGCTTCCATACGCTCTTTCGACTTGCCGCTCAGCAGACCGTAGACCGCCTCGAAGGCCACCGGCTGGCCGGCGTACTCCGCGGCGATCAGCCCGACCACCTGATTCGGCGTCACGCAATGGGTGGCGCCCGCGCGATAGAGCTTGTTGATATTCTCCCGATGGTTGGCACGGGAGATGATCTCGACCTGGGGGTTGAACTGACGCGCGGTCAGGGTGATGTAGACATTGACCACGTCGTCACCGGTGAGACAGAGCAGGCGATGGATACGGCTCTCTATACCCAGGTTCAGTAGCAGTTCGTTGTTTTCACCATCGCCGTGGACCGCCAGATAGCCCCGCTGCCGGGCCAGTTCCACATGGGCCTCCACCGGATCGACCACGACGAATTGGAACTGGTCCCGCGCCAGCCGTTCGGCCACCACCTCGCCCACGCGGCCAAAACCGCAGATCAGGGTATCGACACGTTTGCGCTCCACCTCGGCAAACACCCGATGCGCGCGGATCTCGTGAATCTTCTCGCCAAAGGCGGAAACGATGATGGAGGTGAAGAAGGAGATCACACCCAGTCCGGCGATAATCAGCGTCAATGCCACGATGCGGCCTTCGGTGGTATGCGGCGTAATATCGCCGTAGCCGACCGTGGACATGGTGACCATGGCCCAGTAGATGCTGTCGAAGAAGTTGTTGACCTGTTCTCCCCGCTGGTCGGTCTCGAAAAAGAACAGCGCGGTAGCGGCGGTGAAGGTGATGAAGGCCATGATGATGAAAAGCGTGAACAGCTCGATACGCTTTTCGGAGACCACCTTGACGAATTCGCTGATGCTGCGGGTGTAGCGAAACAACTTGAAGATACGAAACAGCAGAAAGATGCGCAGGAACCGCAGCGGCCGGTAGCTGGGTATGATCGCCAGCAGGTCGATGATCGCCAGCGGCTGCACCACATAGCGCAGCTTGCACTTCGAGGCCCCCCACAGTGCGGGAATCAGGCGGAATGGCTCGTTGATGAGCTGCGCCCTTTCATACTCCTCGATGATCACTTTATGGCTGTTGTTGAAGATCCAGAAACGCAGCAGGTACTCGAGAATGAAGATACTGACGGCAAACTTCTCGAACAGGTCGCCAAAGCGCCCGAAATCATGCTTGACCTCATAGATCAGCAACCAGACGCTGGAGAGCACCAGCACGATCATGAAGATATCGAAATAGGGACGGATCGGCGCCTTGGGATTCTCCAGCAGATCGTAAAGCCGCTTCTTGCGCTCGGTATAACGGGCCGAGGCGGCCAGATCGTAGCAGAGTTTGATCACGGACTGCGTGAGTTGCATGTTGTCTCTGCCGGATTCAGCAGCACTCCCCTCTGGTGATTGGAATTCCCCCTATATCGGCCAGCACCCCCATCTCTGGAGCCCTGCCGGAGGCTGAAGTCAGTGCCCGGTGAGCGGGGCGCTGTGCAATTCGATGCGCTCGGTATCGGCCACGCTGACCTCGAGACCGTCGAGGGTTACGAATTTTCGCTCCTCCACATCCATCCGGTGCGCCTGATAGTCGATGCGCTCACCGGTCTGGGTATTCACCACGCTGACGGTCACCACGCGGTAGCGATCCTGCCACTCCGCATAGAGGAACAGGCCGCTGCCCAGAATCATGACCACCACCAGCAGATAGCCTGCCCACTTCCAGGGATTGACCCCTGTGCGCGGTGGTGCCTGCAAGCGGGGTTCGGGAGGCGGCGCACTCATGCGCTGCTGGCGGTTGCGCAGCACCAGCCAGCCCACGAAAATGACGCCGAGTGTGAAAAGCAGCTTGGTAATCATGGCCCGCAACCCTACCATGCGCAGCCGTCAGCGCCAATCAGCACTGGCGTACGCAGGGGTGGCGCCAAAGACAGCCGGCCTTGCGAGCGGACAGAGTGTCGATTTACTATCCGGGCATGTGGTTTAGAAATCTATTTATCCTGCTGTTCGCTGTTTGGCTGACGCTGGCTTGCAGCGAACCCAACCAGCCGACCATCAATATCCATCGGGCGGTCGAGGTCGGCGACCTGGATCAGTTGGAGCGCAACATCTACTGGGGCGCGGATGTCAACGAACCGGGCCCCAACGGCCTCACCCCGCTGCATGCGGCGGCCCAGAAAGGCAGGCTGGTGATGAGTCGGATACTGGTCACCCACGGCGCCGACCTGACCGCCCTCGATCCCGAGGGTCACACCCCGCTGGTCAAGGCACTGGTCGCGCGCAATACACTGCTGGCGGACTATCTGGTCAAGCAGGGCGCCAAGCTTGACGCCAACGCCGTCCTGCACGAGACTGCGCGCCTCGGCACCGCCGACCGGGATGTGATCGACTTCCTGGTCAAGCAAGGCGCAAACATCGACCATCAGGACGCACAGGGCGATACCCCCCTGCACACGGCGGTCCGCCACGACCAGCGGGTGGTGGTGAAGTACCTGCTGAACAAGGGCGCCAGGCTCGACCGGGTCAACCAGGCCGGTCAGACCCCGCTGGGGCTGGCGATAACACTGAAGCATGAGGACATCGCACGCCTGTTGCGTCAGTTCGGCGCACCCGAGCATCTCTGAACACCCGAAATCACCAACCGACACAGATACGGAACAAAAATGGCATCGACACCAGAAGAACTGACCATCAGCTATACCGAGGACGGCACCGAAATCGTCAAGGAACTGGACAAGGTGATCCTCTCCAAAGGCGCCTGGACCACCATTCTCTTTCGCTACCAGGAGTGGGATCGGGCCAAAGGCGCCTACGGTGCCGACAAATACTCCATCCGCCGCTACCAGAAACGCAGCGGCGAGTACCTGCCCAAGAGCAAGTTCAATATCTCCAGTAAGGATCAGGCCAAGGCGATCATCGAGGCCTTGCAGACCTGGACCGCCTAGGGCCTGTCAATACTCCCGGCGACACCTCTCACACCTGGGCGATCTGCTCCGCCCAGGCCAGCAGCTGGGGAATCAGTGCCCGTTTCTCCGCCGGCAATACCGGGTCCGCATCCATTCTGTCCAGGGTCTCCAGGTAGTCGTCGAGGATGATGCTGCCGCCGCCCTCTTTTTCGAACAGGCGTGACTGGCGGTACTCCTCCCAACGCTCCCGCTCGGCCTGATCGAGGGTCTCCGGCCAGTTTCTCGCCCGGTAACGAAACAGCATCTCCGGCAGGCGCGCATCGTCGAACACCGGCGGGAAATCGTGCAGTGCCCCGGGATCGGTTTGCAGGATACGTTCCATACGCTGACGGTCGTCCCTGGAGAAAAACCCGCCGCTGTAGAGCGCTTGATCCGGATCGGTCAGCGGCTCGAATTCGGTTTTCCGATGCACTGCCTGCAGCTTGGCTTCCAGGCCCTCCGCCGCCAACAGCCGCTGGCGGTGACGCTCACCGGCTTCCCTGTCAATCGACCAACGCTCGGCCGCCTCGGGAGTCAGCGTATTCAGCGGCACCACCACCGGACATTTGTTGAGGTGGACCGTCTTCAGCGGAATACGCTCCACGCCGTCAGGCAGATCCTCGGCGGAGGTAAACAGCCGTTCATGGATCTCATCGACACTCAACGCCAACAGCGGCTCGGGGTCCTGACCGAGATCGTAGACGATCACACCGTTGGGATTTGACGGGTGCCGGGCCAGCGGCATCACCATGGCGATACAACCGCGCTCGGCCGGATACATGGATGAGACGTGCAGTACCGCTTTGCGCTGCTGCAGATTCAGCCGTTCGCCCAGCGCGCGTTTGTCACGGCCGGAAAGGACATAGTCGAACAGCCTCGGCTGGCGTTGCCTGATCAGCTTCGCCAGCGCGATGGTGGCGTGCACATCCGACAGCGCATCGTGGGCCGATTCGTGCGCGATGCCGTTGGCTGCGCTCAGCAGTTCCAGACGAAAACTGACCACGCCGTCAGCGTTCAGCGGCCACTCGACCCCCTCGGGACGCAGGGCATGGGTGAGACGCACCATGTCGATGATGTCCCAGCGGGAGCAACCGTTCTGCCACTCGCGCGCATAGGGATCGTGAAAGTTGCGATAGAGGGTATAGCGCGTGAACTCGTCATCGAAACGGATGCTGTTGTACCCCACGCCGCAGGTATCAGGCGTCGACAACTCCCGATGGATGCGCGCGATGAACTCGGCTTCGTTGACCCCCTTTTCGCTCGCCAGCTGCGGCGTGATGCCGGTGACCATGCAGGCCTCGGGCTGAGGCAGCAGGTCGTCGCTCGGACGACAGTAGACCACCAGCGGCTCTCCCACCGGATTCAACTCGGCATCGGTGCGCAGACCGGCAAACTGGGCGGGGCGGTCGCGACGCGGGTCGGCGCCCCAGGTTTCATAGTCGTGCCAATAAAAGGTAAAGGTCATGGGTAATGAAGTTTGTTGGCTGATCGATGAATACGTCCACACATGAACGGAACTCTCTTTTCTTGTTCAACTGGCAGGGTGCGGCTTGCCGCACCGAATCGCCTTGGGCTGGGATAACCGGTGCGGCAAGCCGCACCCTACGCTTTGACGTTTTAAACACAAGCGTTCCTTCGCGAGCCATTGATCACTAATGCAGGTCCATCAGCACCCGGATGTGCGCCTCCACACTGCGCCCCAGGGAGCTGTTGTCGTAGCCCCCCTCCAGCACGGAGACGACACGTCCTTCGGCGTACTGCCTGGCGATGGACTGGATCTGCTCGGTCACCCAGCGATAATCCGCCTCGGTCAGGCTCACGCCGGACATGTCGTCTTCCAGATGGGCATCGAAACCGGCCGAGACGAAGAGCATCTGCGGTTCGAAATGGTGCAGGGCCGGCAACCAGTGCGTGGTCACCGCATCCCGGAACTCGGGCCCCTTGGCGGTAGCGTCGAGTGGAGCGCAGATGATGTGATCCGGGCTCTCCTCGATGGCGGTATAGGGATAGAAGGGATGCTGAAAGGTGGAACAGACGATGACGCGACGATCCTCCCGGAAGATGTCCTCGCTGCCATTGCCGTGGTGCACGTCGAAATCGAGAATCGCCACCCGTTCGAGACCATACTCGGCCAGGGCATGGGCCGCGCCGATCGCCGCATTGCCGTAGATACAGAACCCCATGGTGCGCATGCGCTCGGCATGGTGGCCCGGCGGGCGTACCGCGCAGAAGGCGTTCTGCAGGTCCTCCTGCATGATCAGGTCCACCGCCTTGATCACGGCTCCGGCAGCCCGCCGGGCCGCACGCAGCGATTCCGGGCAGACGACGGTATCGGGATCGAGATAGGCATGACCCTCCTGCGGCATCAGTTTTTCCACCTGATCGAGGTAAGCCGGATCGTGGCACCGTTCGAGCTGTTCCCGTGTCACCTCCGGCGCGTCGTAGTGGCGCAGGAAATCGTACAGTTGCGCGGCCATCAGCCGGTCGTCGATCGCCTGTAGCCGAGAGGCGTTCTCGGGGTGGCCCTCGCCGGTGTCGTGCAGCAGGCAGTCAGGGTGGGTGATATAGGCTGTTCTCACTTCGGCGCCCTCTTCTTTCGGGTCAGTTATTGGGCCGTCAAATACTCACTATAAATCGCGAAAACTATTAACGTTTCATAAAGAATTTGTCATCAGATAAGCGTAAACTTCGGGCAGGCCAGGCCGATAACCTTAAGGAACCTCTGAACACTTCATGGACCGACATCTTGGCGCCAATATGGGCCGCTTCGGCGTTGCGGATCTTCACCATAGCAGGCGATTACGTGCGATCCGCGCCTTGTATCGGGCTGTTTTATCGCCAGTCTGTTCGGCCCAGACTTACTTCAGAGGATCCTTATTGATTTTGAGCAACTCTCCGTTGTCACAGTAGTCAGATCACTTAATCTTTTCTTGTAGTGTTCCTGGAACATCATACTCCATATCATCATTCGAAGTTCAACAGGCGTGAGATCATGCAATCACATTATTTGAACCCTCTCTTCTCTCCCAACAGTATCGCCATGTTCGGCGCCAGCGAGCGGGAAAACTCGGTTGGCGAGGTGGTTTTCCGAAACCTTCTCACATCCGGTTTCAAGGGCGGGATCTATCCGATCAATCCAAAACACGACAAGATCCAGGGCGTGAAGGCCTACAAGACCATCGACGCCATCGGCAAACCGGTGGATCTGGCGGTGGTCGCCACGCCGGCCAAGACCATACCCGCCATCGTCGAGGCCTGCGGTCAGTTTGGAGTCAAGACCATGATCATCCTCTCGGCCGGGTTCCGCGAGTCGGGACCGGCCGGTCGCCGCCTGGAGGAGCGGGTGGTGGAGGTGGCCAAGGAGTTCGGTATCCGCTTCATCGGCCCCAACTGTCTCGGCCTGATCCGTCCCGATCGCGGCATCAATGTCACCTTCGGCAACAACGATGCGAAGCCCGGCAACCTGGCCCTGGTCTCCCAGTCCGGCGCCATCTGCACCGCGATCCTCGACTGGGCGGAGATGAACGACATCGGTTTCTCCACCGTGATCTCCACCGGTATCGCCGCCGACCTCGACTTCGGCGACTATCTCGACTATCTGGTCACCGATCCGAAAACCGACAGCATTCTGCTCTATATCGAGGGCATCAAGGATGCACGCCGTTTCATGAGCGGCCTGCGCGCCGCGGCGCGTATCAAGCCGGTCATCGTGCTCAAGGTCGGACGCCAGGCCGCCGGCGCGGTCGCCTCCATGTCGCACACCGGCGCGCTGGTCGGCAGCGACGAGACCTTCTCCGCCGCTCTCGACCGCTCCGGCGTGGTGCGGGTGGAGACGGTGACCCAGCTCTTCTCCGCCGCCAAGGCCCTCTCGTCACGCTACCGGGTTTACGGCGACCGCCTGGCCATCATCACCAACGGCGGCGGTCCCGGCGTGATGGCGGCCGACCGGGCCGTCGATCGCAAGATCGAGCTGGCGGAGTTCAAGGAGGAGACCATCAAGCAGCTCAACAAGGTGCTGCCGGAGGTCTGGTCCCACGGCAATCCGGTGGACGTGATCGGTGACGCCCCTCCGGAACGCTATCGGGCGGCGGTGGACATCTGCCTCAACGATCCCGGGGTGGACGGCGCCATCGTCATCCTGACACCCCAGGCCATGACCCAGCCCGACGAGGTGGCCAAGACCCTGATCGAGCTGGCGGATCACCACAAGAAACCGATCCTCACCAGCTGGATGGGCGGCAACCAGATCGAAGGCGGGCGGCGGCTGTTCAACAACGCCAAACTGCCCAGCTTCCGCACCCTGGAGAATGCGGTGGACGCCTTCTCCTACCTCTCGGCCTACCAGAAGAACCAGCGGCTGCTGCTGCAGACCCCGGCCAAGACCTCGCGCCGTCATGTACAGCCCGACGTGGAGGGTGCCCGCCTGATCATCGAGAGCGCCCTCTCGGAACAGCGCAAGGTGCTGACCGAGCCCGAATCCTTCGCCCTGCTCGGCGCGTTCCGCATCAACGCGGTGAGAAACGGCATCGCCCGTTCCGCCAACGAGGCGCTGATCCTGGCCGAGTCGATCGGTTTTCCGGTAGCAATGAAGATCTACTCGCCCGACATCTCGCACAAGTCGGACGCCGGCGGCATCCGCCTCAACATCAGCAACGCCCAGGTGGTGCGCAGCACCTACCGGGATCTGATCGAGCAGGTCAAGGAGACCCGCCCGGAGGCCAAGATCGAGGGCGTCACCGTGGAACAGATGTACCAGAGCCCGAACGGGCGCGAGCTGCTGATCGGTATCGTGCGCGATCCGGTCTTCGGGCCGGTGATCAGCTTCGGCAGCGGCGGTACCACGGTAGAGGTGATGGGCGACTCCGCCATCGCCCTGCCGCCGCTCAACCGCAGCCTGGCCAGCGACCTGATCAACCGCACCAAGGCGGCCAAGATGCTGGAGCGCTTCCGCCATATGCCGCCGGCCAACTGCGAGGCCCTGCTCGACGTGTTGCTGCGCGTCTCCACCATGGCCTGCGAACTGCCCTGGATTCAGGAGATGGACATCAACCCCCTGATCCTCGATGACGATGGCGCGGTGGCGGTGGATGCCCGCATTCGGGTCGACTTTCCGCGTCCTTCGACCGATCCCTATCACCATCTGGCGATCCATCCCTATCCGGCCAACCTGGTCACCCGCACCCAGCTGCCCAACGGCACCAACATCGTTATCCGGCCGATCCGTCCGGAGGACGTGGACCTGGAGCGCAACTTCACCCGGGAGCTCTCGGACGAGGCCAAGTATTTCCGCTACATGAGCTCGGTGCAGGAGCTGACCCCGGAGATGCTGATGCGATTTACCCAGATCGACTACCACTACGAGATGGCCCTGATCGCGGTCACCGAGGTGGACAACCACGAGGTCGAGCTGGGAGTGGCCCGCTATGTCATCAATCCGGACAAGAAGAGCTGCGAATTCGCCCTGGTGGTCAGCGACAAGTGGCAACGTCAGGGCATCGGCCATCGCCTGATGCACCATTTGATGGAGGTCGCGCGCGATCGCGGCCTGGAGAAGATGGAGGGCGAAGTCCTCAGCAACAACTTCAAGATGCTCGACCTGATGAAGTCGCTCAATTTCAGCATCGCCACCTCGCCCGAGGACAACAGCATCAAGCAGGTGGTGTTCGATCTGTGATTCGGAAGTGTATGGTGCGGCTTGCCGCACCGTTTTACCTCGACAACAGATGGACTTGGATTGGTTTTGAGTTGTGAGTTTTTAGTTTTGAGTTGACGAGTTCGCTTCGCTCACACGCTTTATACATATCCTCTCCCTGGGTGAGAGGGCTAGCCCGAATGTTTCGCCCTGGAACGCGATGATCGAGGCGAGATCGTTGTTCAGATGCGGATCTGCGATGGAGTCAATAGCCCAAGCTTTTGATGATTGAGCACATACCGCAGCTGGGCAGCGAGATCGGTGAGAGGGCGTGTTCAGCATGGGTCGGAACACGTAGTACTTGGCTAATCTTCCAGGATTACCCAAAAAATTAGTTAGTTGTTTGTATTTCTAAGCGGCCGGCTGAAATATTCGGGCCAGAGCGAGGAAAGCAAACAGAGGTGTGAGCAAAGCGAACCCATCAACTCAAAACTCATAACTAAAAACTAAAAACTTTTCAAAAAAAAGCCGCCCAGCCTGATGACTGGACGGCTTTTTCTTATCCCGAAATGAGTCGGGTCAGATCTTCTCTTTGATACGCGCCGCCTTACCGGTACGGCCACGCAGGTAGTAGAGCTTGGCGCGGCGTACGTCACCGCGACGGGTCACCTTGACGCTGGCCACGGTCGGGCTGTAGGTCTGAAACACACGCTCGACGCCCTCGCCATGAGAGATCTTGCGTACGGTGAAGGCTGAATTGAGGCCACGGTTACGCTTGGCGATCACCACCCCTTCGAACGCCTGCAGGCGCTCACGCTCGCCTTCACGTACACGTACCTGAACCACAACGGTATCACCGGGGCCAAAGTCAGGTACCTCGCGGCCCATCTGCTCGGCTTCGAGTTCTGCGATGATATTGCTCATGGTCTATTGCTCCTGTACTTGCTCCGCGTCTCCCGACGCAGCAATGATTTCTGCTAAAAACTTCTCTTCTTCGGCGCTCAGCGGTCGATCCTGCAACAGATCGGGCCGCCGTAGCCAGGTGCGAGCCAGTGCCTGCTGCAACCGCCAGCGCCGTATGGCCTCGTGGTTGCCGCTCTGCAGTACGGCCGGCACCGTCATGCCGTCGATCGTCTCCGGACGGGTATAGTGGGGACAATCCAGCAACCCGTCCATGAATGAATCCTGTTCCGCGGAGTCCGCGTCGCCCAAAACGCCGGGCAACAGGCGAATCACCGCATCGAGCACCACCATGGCGGCAAGTTCTCCGCCGCTCAGCACGTAGTCACCGATCGACCACTCCTCATCCACATAGTGCTCGATGATGCGCTCGTCGATGCCTTCGTAACGCCCGGTGATCAGCAGCAGGGGTCGCCCACTCTCCGCCAACTGCCTGGCCGAAGCCTGATCGAATCGCCTACCCTGCGGACTGAGGTAGATGACCCGAGCCTGTGGAACCTGCTGCCGGGCCGATTCGATGGCCTGTTGCAGCGGCTCGTATTTCATCACCATGCCGGGGCCGCCTCCATAGGGGCGGTCGTCGACCGTCCGGTGTACGTCCTCGGTATAGTCCCGGGGATTCCAGAGCCGCAGCTCCGCCAGGCCCCTGCCGATGGCGCGGCCTACCACGCCTTCACCGGTGAGCGCCTCGAACATGGCCGGCATCAGTGTGATGACGTCGAATCGCATCGCGGGACCTAAAAGTCCGGATCCCAGTCGACCAGGATGCGGCCCGCCTGGAGGTCGACCTCCTTCACTGCCTCACCCATGGTGTAGGGGATCAGCCGTTCGCGCTCTCCCTTGACCACCAGCACGTCGTTGGCGCCGGTCTCGAAGAGGTGGGAGACCACTCCCAGATCGATCCCCTCGAGGTTTTCGACCCGCAATCCCTCCAGGTCGGTCCAATAATATTCGCCAGGTTTCAGTTTCGGCAGCTGATCGCGCGTTATGGCGATGTCGATGCCGACCAGCGTCGCGGCCTGATCCCGATCCTCGAAACCCGCCAGCTTTGCCACCACACCTTTGCCCTGGGCCTGTCCGGCTGCCAGCTGGTGGGCCCGCCAGCCGCCGTCCTGGTGGAGGTACCAGGTCTTGTAGCGGAGAATTCCCTCCCTCGGCGAGGTGTGGGAGTAGACCTTGACCCAGCCTCTGACACCAAATAGACCGGATATCCGGCCTAAAATGATCATTCCGTCGTCACTGCTCATGTCGCTGACAGACCGTCTCCGCGACGGTCAGGCCCAGCGACGAGACGGTTCAGTTCAAACCCGTTCAGGCAGCCTGCTGTTTGGCCGCCTGCTTCAGCAGCTTCTGCACGCGCTCACTCGGCTGCGCGCCCTGGGCGATCCAGTGATCCACCCGTGCCTGCTCCACATGCAGCCCGACTTCGCCGCCCACGGCGATGGGGTTGAAGTAGCCGAGGCGCTCGATATAGCGGCCGTCGCGCGCATTGCGGCTGTCGGTCACCACGATGTGGTAGAAGGGGCGTTTCTTGGCACCGGTTCTTGAAAGACGAATGCTTACCATTTCGTATCCTTAAATATACTCAGACACACCGACGGAAACCCGCCGACGGGAAACCGCGCATTATAGCCAAGTTTCTCGCAAAGTGAAGCGATATCTAATTTTGAATGATGAATTGTGAATTTTGAATTGATGGGTTCGCTGCGCTCACAACCTTTTCAAATCAGCCGTGCGCGAAGCGCACACCGCCAATTCAAAATTCACAATTCAAAATTCATAATTGATTCAACTAGTTGAATCAGAACGGGAAGCCCCCGCCCCCCGGCGTCATGCCGCCTCCCGGAAAGCGACCCGCCATCCCCCGCATCATCTTCTTCATACCGCCGCCCTTCATCTTCTTCATCATCTTCTGCATCTGGGTGAACTGCTTGAGCAGCTTGTTCACATCCTGCACCTGGGTGCCGGAGCCGCTGGCGATGCGCCGCTTGCGCGAGCCCTTGATGACGGCGGGAAAAGCCCGCTCGTGGGGAGTCATGGAGTTGATGATGGCGATCAGGCGGCCGATCTCCTTGTCGTTGACCTGGCTCTTCACGTGATCAGGCAGATTGCCCATACCGGGCAGCTTGTCGAGCAGGCCGCCAATACCGCCCATGTTGGCCATCTGCAGCATCTGTTCCTTGAAATCCTCCAGATCGAAACCCTTGCCCTTCTGCAGCTTCTTCGCCAGTTTGGCCGCCTTCTCCTGGTCGACCTTGCGGCTGACCTCCTCCACCAGGCTGAGCACATCGCCCATCCCGAGGATGCGCGAGGCGATGCGGTCGGGGTGGAAGGCCTCCAGGGCATCGGTCTTCTCGCCCACGCCGATGAACTTAATCGGCTTGCCGGTGATCTGGCGGATGGAGAGCGCGGCGCCGCCGCGGGCGTCACCGTCCGCCTTGGTCAAAATGACGCCGGTCAGCGGCAGGGCGTCATTGAAGGCCTTGGCGGTGTTGGCCGCGTCCTGGCCGGTCATGCTGTCGACCACGAACAGGGTCTCGACCGGGTCGATGGCCCGGTGCAGCTGCTGGATCTCCTCCATCATCTGCGTATCCACGTGCAGACGGCCGGCGGTGTCCACCAGCAGTACGTCGGCGAACTGGCGTTTGGCCTCGGCCACAGCCCGTTTGGCGATAGCGACGGGATTTTCGTCGCCGCTGCTGGGGATGAACTGGGCATCGACCTCTTTCGCCAGGGTCTGCAACTGATCGATGGCCGCCGGGCGGTAGACGTCACAGCTGACCACCGCGATCTTTTTCTTGCCATGCTGCTGCAACCAACGGGAGAGCTTGGCCACACTAGTGGTCTTACCCGAGCCCTGGAGGCCCGCCATGAGGATGACGGCCGGCGGCTGGGCGGCCAGATCGAGACCCTCGTTGGCCTCGCCCATCACCTTGACCAGTTCGTCGTTGACGATCTTGATCAGGGTCTGGCCCGGGGTGAGGCTCTTCATCACCTCCTCGCCCATCGCCTTCTGTTTCACCTGCTCGACAAACTCCCGCACCACAGGCAGGGCCACATCGGCCTCGAGCAACGCCATGCGCACCTCGCGCATGGTCTCCTTGATGTTGTCCTCGGTGAGTCGGCCCTGGCCCCGCAGGTTGTTCAGGACCTTGCCCAGTCGTTCTGTCAGATTGTCAAACATGGTATCTCGGCGGCTTGTCGTTCGATGGTATTGCAGCTTCGGCTGGTCGACTAATCGCCAGACTCAGCGGCAGGATGAGAGGGAAGCTGCGGCATAATCGGAAGATTATATCCCAGCCGGCGCCAAATCACCCGCCGACTGCGGCAATCCCTTTCCCCGGTCGGGCTAAATATGCGAACATCGCGGGTGTTTTCCAACTGTTTCGAGGGTTTGTCGGACCTTGATCGCCCTACTCGCCATTCTTGCCTATCTCGCAGCCGGTATCATCATCAGCCTGAGGCTGTTCCGCCCCCAGATGGAGACACAGGCGCCGCGGGCCCTTGCCCTCGTGCTCGGCTTTATCGGGGTGGCGCTGCATGCCATGCCGCTGTATCAGAACATGGTCTCACCCAACGGCATCAACATGGGGGTCTTCAATGCCCTGTCGCTGATCACCTGGACCATCACCCTGTTGCTACTGATCTCCAGTCTGAGCAAGCCGATCGAGAACCTGGCCATCGTGGTCATGCCGATCACCGCCATCGCGGTCTATCTCGACAGCCGATTCCAGAGCGTGCACTTTCTCACCGACCAGTTCTCGGGCGGGTTGACGATCCACATCCTGGTCTCGATGCTCGCCTACAGCCTGTTCGCCCTGGCCAGCGTGCAGGCGATCCTGCTGGCGATACAGGATCACCATCTGCGACAGCGCCACCCCGGCGGCTTCATCCGCGCCCTGCCGCCGCTGCAGACCATGGAGAGCCTGCTGTTCGAGATGATCGCGGTCGGTTTCGTGCTCTTGAGCCTGGCCCTGCTCACCGGCTTCGCCTTTCTCGAGAACATGTTCGAGCAGCGCCTGGCGCACAAGACGGTGCTCTCGATCATCGCCTGGTTCGTCTTCGGCACCCTGCTGTGGGGACGCTATCGCTTCGGCTGGCGCGGGCAGAAGGCCCTGATCTGGACCCTTTCCGGTTTCGTGGTGCTGATGCTCGCCTACTTCGGCAGCAAGGTGGTGATCGAGCTGATCCTCACATCCTAGCGAGAACCGACATCTTGGCGCCGATCTTCGCGGCCGAGATGTACCAGTGGCGCTCTAGCGGTCAACCATCACGATGTCGGACAAGGGCTTCAGCTGCTCTTCGAAATTACGCCAGAAGCTGACCGCGTCACTGTAGATAGGCTTTCTGATCTGGGACAGGCTGGCGGTTCTGACGGCGCGCTTGTTCTTGTAAAAATCGAGACAGGCGTCATCCCACTCGAGGCCGCAAAAGGCGATAAGCTTTCTCGCTTCGGTCTCGAAGTCGCTGGTCAGCTTTTCGTATTCGACGGTGTAGACCTTCCCCGGCAGTACCCGCTCCCAATGGTGCATCAACGCCTCGTAGGCCAGGTAGTAGCGACCGAGATCCTCGAGATCGAACGAGTAGTCGTGCCCGTGGACGAAGCGCTTCTTGTAACATGAGAAGCAGATCGCCATGGGATTTCGCTTGAGATGCACGATCTTGGCGTTGGGGAACATCAGCAACAGCAGTCCGATGTACAGGAAGTTGTGCGGAAACTTGTTGACGAGATGCTTCGCCTGCGCACCGAGGGAAGCGGTCATCGTCAGGTACTCGTCCGCCATCTCCCCCACCGATTCGCAATCCAGCCGTGCCAGCGAGTGAACCATGGGCATATCCAGCTTGGCCGCATGATTACGCACGATGGAATCCATCACGGTCAGCTCTCCGCCGCCGGCCACATCCGGATGAGAGGAGAGTATCTGCTCCACCAGGGTGGTGCCGGAACGCGGCATGCCCAGCACGAAATAGGGCTGGTCCGATTCGTTGCCGCAGTCGGCGAAGCGGGCGAGGAAATCGGCCGAGAAAATCCGCTGCAAGAGTTGGATTCCCTGCAGATTGGCCTGCTCGTTGTAGCCGACCCGCTGCTTGTGGAGCGTGCATGCACGGTTCAGATGCAGGAAGGATCGTGCAAAATCGTGCTTGTCCTCGAATATCTTCGCCAGCGCGAAGTTGTACTCCTCTTTCTGCTTAGGCTCCGTGGCGGTCGCCTCGTGGCCCAACACCACATCCGCCATCTCCTCATCATCGGCCATGGGCGTGATATCGGTGTAGTAGAGAAACGCCTCGGCTACTTCGGGCTTTTTCGCCATGATCTCCCGATAGATGGCGCGCGCCGCCTCAAAATCGCCGGCGTTACCGTAGGCCATGGCGAGATTCATCTGGATCCGGTAATCCTGCTTGGCCAGCTCGTGGGCACGCCGAATCAGCGCCACCGCCTCCTGGTGGCGTTCCAAATCCACCAGTAACAAGGCATACAAATGAAGAATGGTAGGCTTGTCGGGCTGTTCCCGCATAATCTGCTGATAGAGATCATCTGCCGCCTCGTACTCCCTGAGCTGGTGCAGTGAGTGCGCATAGACGGTGCCGACCAGGATGTCCTCGGGATTCGCCAGCAGAACCTTGTGCAGCCAACCCATGGCAACGAAATACTCTTCGTTCTCCGCCAGTGCGATGCCGATCTTGCGCCAGATACTGAGGGAATAGGGTGAAAAACCAAGCGCTTTGTAGCCCGCCTCGATCGCCTTGCTCCACTGCATGGTCGTGGAATAGAGATTGGTCTGTACCTCATAGGCGCGTGGGTAGTTGGGATGTGCGGCCAGAACCTCCTGCAGGATCCGCTCAGCCTCGGCATAGTCACCCCGGACAATCCAATAGTCGGCCACCTCCACGTCCACCAGCTGTGGCTGGGGAATCGACTTGCGGATCTGGCGCAGCTCTTTGTCCGCTGCCCCTTTCTTGCTGGTGGCGAGGATGGCCCGAATCAACAGGCTCCAGCCATCGAGGTTGTTCCTGTCCAGCTTGACGGCTCTGCGGGCCAGCGCCGCCGTTTCCGTGAAGCGCTTTTGCATCAGCGTGATCTTGGCTTGCAATGACAACGTGCGGCTGTTGTCCGGCTGCCGCCGCACCGCCTCGGCAGCGTAGTCATAGGCGCGCCTGAAGTCATGCTTGCTCACGCTCAGTCGGGCCATCTGCGAAAGGTAGCGCGCATCGTCAGCCAGCTCCTCGTCAAGCTCGGAGAACAGCGTCTGTGCGGCATCGACCTCCTGTTTCGCCAGCAGGGCGCTGGCCAGCTGGAATTTTGCTTCGCTCAGACCGGGATCGAGCTCCAAAGCTTTCGTGGCGAGCTGCTGGGCGTCGTCGAAATCCTCCTGCCCATACCTGATCCCCGCCAGCAGGGCGTAGTGCAATGGCGAGGCTTGCGGTGCCGCCTCTATCGCTTCGGCCAGGCGCCGCTCGGCCTGAGCATAGTCGCCGCTATCGATATAGCGCCGGATATCGGCCTCTGCCCCCGGCCTCTGTTCCTCGACATTCGCCATCATTCAGTCTCCAAGATCCTATACCCGGCGGCATGCCCGTATGCAGCCGATCTGAATGCTGCTTTTATACAACAGTCATCATACCAGGGCGAATCGATTTCCCGGCAAAAGGCTGCCGGCAAAGCCGCGTGAAGCCATCGCGCCACGCCTCAGGGCATACGTCTGCTTGTTCGCGTCAGTAACGGAAAATATGAAGCACGGGTACGGCTGCTGCGCTGCCCGGTCGCCTTCGACCGGCGAAGCGCCTAGCGGCTGCCGCTCTGTTTATGATAGGCGTTGATGGCGCGCATGCCACGCTTGGCGGTCCGGCTGCTGACCATGCTGTCGCTGCGGGCCTGGGCGCAGATCGCCACCGCCTGCTCGTTCAACTCGAGGAGTGTCTCGATTTGGATTTTGAATTCATCACGACGGGAGGCCATCGCGGTATCGGCAAACAGTCTCTTCAGCAGCCGCAGACGCTGCTCATCGAGATCACGAACCTGATCCCATTTGCCCTCTTTGCCCAGCTCGATGATCCGATGACTCAGATCGAGCGCCAGCGTCAGGTTATTGTCGAATTCGGCCAATGGGCACGCTCAGAGAGACTTGACCGCCTCTTGGATGTCGGTCGCGTTCTTCAGGGTGTCTGGCATGGCGTCCCAGGCAAGCTTGATCTCCCTGAGCAGTCCCGCCACTTCGTCGAGCGCTTCGACGTCCTTATGGATGTCGCCATCGTAGAGCCGTCGCGTCATGTAATCGTAGAGCATATCCAGGTTGACCGCGATCTCCCCTCCCTGTTTCATGTCGAGCGCACCGCGCAGGGCCTCGATCACCGAGATCGTCCAGGTGATCTCATTATGCCTGGCTTCATGCTCACCCCTTTCGATGGCGCCTTTGGCTTTTGCAATGCCGTTCAAGGCGCCGCTCATGAGCATCTGCACCAGGCGATGAGGCGTGGCGCAATAGGCCTCGGATGACGCGGTTTGACGATAGGTGTTGATCGCTGAACTCTTCATGGGTGAAACCCTTCAATGGTGTATCCGTATCTGTTTATCATATAGGTTATTCTTGCAGACTTGCCAATCTACGAAGATGATGAATTCATGGCATTCAGCTGATTGGTCAGGTAGCTGCTGGTACTCGATAGCAGGGCCAACGTCTGATCCAGCGCCGCGAACTGTTTGATCAGGCTCTGTTCCACGATATCGAGACGATACTGCTCCCGCTCGATGCTGTTTTCAATCCGATCCTTGATACTGTCAAGGCTATCCTCTTTCGAATCGATGATGCCGCCGATCTCCAACAGGCTGTCCGCCAGGTTGTAGAGCCGGGTGGCATAGCCCTGGGTGTCGTCGCCGAACAGGCGGGCGACCGAGGAAAAATCGTCGGCCAGCGCCTGCGAAAGCACCGCCGTATCCAGCGAGAGCCGGCCATATTTGTCCCGCTCGATGCCGATCTCGAACAGGTACCTGTCGCTACCGTCCAGGTTGGCCGCCTGGGCCAGGATGTCGACGAAGCCCTGCTCCATGCGTCGCAGCGAGCTGTCGTTCGCCAGGGTGCCCTCCTGGTAGTTGTCGAGTTCGTCCATCAACAGATTATAGGAGGTTACGAACTGGGAGGCCTTGTCTTCGATATCCGTGTTGTCCCGTTCGATATTCACCGTTGCGCTACCGGTGTTCGTCAGGTTCAGGGTCACCCCGGTAACCGCATTGGAGACTGCGTTGGAAGCGCTCTCCACGCTGAAACCGTCGATTGTCAGGAGCGCATTCTGGGCGCTGCTCACCTGTTCGGCGTAGCCGTCGCCGCCGGCCCCGATGTAGAAGAGCATGGACAATCCGCTGGCGTCCGTGTTGTTGCCGTCGTCATCCGTGATATTGATGGTAATGGCGTTATCCGCACCGGTGTCGTCGCTGGTGAGCACCAGACGGCTGCCGCCGGTTTCGTTGAGAATGGAGGCGGTGACGCCGGGATTGTCGCTGGCGTCGTTGATAGCCGCCGCCAGTTGGGTGAGGGTGTTGTTGCCCGAGTCGACGGTCAGGTTCATGGTCTGCCCGTTGACGGTAATCGACAGGGTTCCTGTGCCGACGGCGGTCGCGCTGTCGGCATAGGCGGACGAGGCGATCTTGTCCCGGCTCGCCAGCTGGCTCACGACGATGTCATAGGTGGAGACGGCGGCACTGGAATCCGCACTCACCGACACCACGGACTCATCGGTGGAACTGCCGGCAAAACCGGCCAGCGTCGACTCGTCGAGCAGATCCTCCATGGAGCTCATGAAGCCGTCGACCAGGCTCCTGACACGGCCATAGTCGCTGATCTGATTCTCGACTTCGCTCTGCCGGTCCTGCAATGAGTAGAGCCGATCACTCTGCACCTCCAACAGATCGTTGATGATGCTGGTCCAATCGGCGCCTGTGCTGATTCCGGAAAAACTGATTGCCATGACCTGCTAAGCCCCGTTTAGATTAAGAGCCTTCTAACTCAGACTTTATCATCCAACAATACACCTTGCATCATGTCGTCGAGCACATCCTGCGCGCGTGATATGACGTTCAGCACCTCTTCCGGGGGGATTTGCCTGACCAGCTTACCGGTATCGGAATCGATGACGCGGATAACCTGCTTCCCTGTCTCGTCATCGACCCTGAACTCCAGGTTACGCTGTATGATCTGCGGCAAACTCTCGAGCCTGTTGAGCGATTCGGAATTGATACTAGGCGTCTCGCTCCCGCTCCCGGCGGCACTCTCCGGTTCCGCCGACCGACCAGGCAGCGAGCTGGCTTTCGCCACCTCGCTTCGGTAGGTGTATCCGTTGGCCAAACCTGTGATTTCAGTTGGCATGGTCACCTCCTGTCTCCTTTGTCTCTTGATACCCCGGGGGTGGCAGTCACCCCCGGGTCAAGCTAGGGAGATTACTGGAGCAGACTCAGGGCCAACTGCGGCAGGGAGTTGGCCTGGGCCAACGCAGCCACACCTGCCTGCTGAATCACTTGCGCGCTGGTCATCTTCGCCGTTTCACGGGCGAAGTCCGCATCCATGATGTTGCCTGCTGCGGCGTACTGAGCTTCTTCCATGGCAGCCGCCACGGTCGCGGCCTGGTCCAGACGGCTTTCCAGGGCACCGATATTGGCCAGTTCCGCGGCCACCGCGTTGAGGTCCGTATCGAGGGAAGCGACGCTGGTGATGGCGCCGGCGACCACGATGGCGTTGGCGGTGATGGCGATGGTATCGCCCGCATTGGCGCCGACCTGGATGGCGCCACCGCCACCGAACACGGCCGCGCCGTTGAAGTTGGCGCGGGTAAAGGCGGCGTTGATCTCGCTGGTCAGAGCGGTGAACTCCGTGGTCATGTAGGCGACCTGACCCGCCGTGTAGAGGCCGCTGGCGGCCTGCACGGCCAGTTCGCGCTGGCGCTGCAGCATGTCACTGACGGACTGCAGGGTGGCGTCGGCCACGTTCAGGTAGGAGGCGCCGTCCGCGATGTTGCGCTGCGCCACGGTCAGGCCGCGGGCCTGTCCGGTCTGCAACTGGGCGATGGCCAGACCGGCCGCGTCGTCCTTGGCCCGGTTGATGCGCAGGCCGGAGGAGAGGCGTTGAATGGAGGTTTCGAGATCGCCGGATGAACGGGTTAAATTCTTCTGTGCCGCAAGGGAGAAGACATTGGTGTTGACTGTAAGTGCCATTTTGGATTCCTCAAGTGACCGGTGACGGCGCTGATCAGCGCTCAGTCCCCGGTTGTCTTTACTATGGCGGATATATCAAAAATTGTTCGATATTCACCGCCTCCGATAAATCTAGCGGCTTGAAGGGTCATTACTTTAGGGAAATATTCTCCCGAACTCCCACCCATTCATGCCGCTCCGCAGGTGCCGTCGCCAACGCGCTTTCCCCTTGGGCATATCGACGCAATCCCATGATCAAATCCCAGTCCAGTGACCTAATTTATGGCTTTTTCAAAGAGTTAAAAACATACTCCCCAAGGAACGAAACTCCCACGGGAGGTGATGGAAGGTTTTCGACAAACCTGCCTACAGGTAGTTGAACAGGGAGAGGCTCTGCACCATGTTGAAGGTCTGCTGGGCCGCCTCCAGGGCGGTCTTCTCCAACTCGAAACGACTGATCGCTTCCGCCATGTCCAGATCTTCGGTGTTGGACAGGGTTGTCTGCATGGTGAGAAGAAAATCGTCGTTGACCATGACCTGCTCTTCGATGGTGTTGATACCGGCGCCGCCCCTGGCCCTGACCGAGACGTTGTGGACCTGTGCCAGGCGCAGATCCTCCAGATAGGTCGCATCCGGCGCATCGGCCTCCAAACTGGTGATAATGCCGTGCACGGTGTCGAACAGACTGCGCTTTGTGCCGGTACTGGTGTCGACATTCATGAAGACATCGAAACCGTTCTCCCGGTCCTGGACCTGCCGGGTGGCCGAGATGCGCAGGCTCCGGGTACCCATGTCGCCTTGGTAGGTGAAGACGCCGTCGGCCGGGTTGGTGAAGGGAATGGAGTCGGCATCGTAGCCGGCGAAAATATACTCCCCGTTGCTGTCCCGGGTGTTGGCCAGCGCCATCAGCTCCTGGTTGAGTTGCCTTAACTCGGTGGCGATCATCTGACGGTCGGCCGCGGAATAGGTGTCGCTCAGTCCCTGTATCATAAGCTCCTGCACCCGGGGCAGAATGTCGTCCACCACCGCGAGCGTCGCCTCCTGCAGATCGAGGCGTGACTTGGCCCGGTCCGCGTTGTCCTGATACTGCTCGACCTGGCTGATGACCCCTTTGAGACTGAGAGCGTAGGCGGCCCCCGCCGGATCGTCTTTCGGAGAGAGGATCCGCTTGCCGGAGGAGATCTGCATCTGCGTCTTGCTCAGCTGCAGCTGACGCTCCAGCATGCTGTTGATGCCGCGTTCATACATTTGTGCAGTGGAAATGCGGTCCATGGTTACCTCCTGACGGCGCTGATCAGGGTGTCGAACAGGGTACTGGCCACGGAGATGATCTGCGCTGAGGCCTGATAGGCCTGCTGATACTGGATCAGTTTGGCCGCCTCCTCGTCGAGATTGACGCCGCTGACCTCGGCCATACCCTCTTGCGTACGTGCCAGCAGACTCTCCTGAGCCGCCAGATTCTGCTCCGCATAGTGGGTCTTGGCACCCACCTCGGAGACCATCTGTCCGTAGACATCCTCGAAGGTCGCGCTGCCGCTCAACAGACTCGAGGCATCCTCCAGATCAGCCAGCAACAGGGCATTGCGATTATCGCTCTGCCCACTGCTGTTGTTACCGATGATAAAGGTGTCGCCGTCCGCCGGCACACCGGAAATGGTGAAACTGAGACCGCCGAAGGCATCGAACTGGGTGGGATTGGCGCTGCCGGGGAAGGCGACACCGGCGATTTGCGCGGGATCGGTGGCGTCGTAAGCGATGAAATCATCCGGCGCCGCCGGTCCGTTGAGGATATCGAAACCGCCGGCAGCGGCGTTGTAGACCAGCTCGATACTCGCCGCGAGGGGCAAGCCGGTGGTGCTGCTGTTGGCCGGTTGCGTGATGGTCGCATCCCCCGCGTTGAGAGGATTGCCGTTGGCATCAGTGGCCGGAGCCGCCTGCAGGGGGGCCGCCGCCGCCAGTCGGCGCACATCGCCGACTTGCAGTTCTATGCTGCTCGAGGCATTGCGGGTCGGCCGGATGAGAAAGTTGTCGCCGGCCACGGCACCCGTGGCGTCGATGGTGATATCGAGCCCGTCCACGGTGTTCAGGCCGGCCGCCAGGGTCTGGGTGGAGCCGTCGTTCAGATTCTCCAGGATGAAATCGGTGCCGTCGTAGACCAGCTGATAGTCGCTGCCGGTGAGTTCTCCGATATCGTTGTAGTCCACCGTGATGGAGCTGCCGTTGGCCGGATCGGGCAGCGTCTGGACCGAACCCAGGGCGAAGAGGTCACTCCCCGCGATGCCTTCGAGATCGATCCCCAATGCGTTCTGGGCATTGAGCTGGTCGGCGATCCCCAGGGCCACGAGCCCCACTTTGTTCTGCGTGGGATAGAGCACCTCGTCCCTGAACTTGAGCAGCCCACCGATCTCTCCCCCCGTGATCTGCTCGGTGACCACCTGGGGGCCGTAGGAGTAGTCGATGGCGATCTCCAGGTGCCGTGCGTCCAGGTTCGAGACCCGGGTCGACAGGGTGGCCGCATCGTTGCCCAGAACCAGGGGCTGCCCTTTGCCGATGAAGATATTGTAGGCGCCGTCGCTCTGTTCCAACACCTGCACACTGACCAGTTCGGAGAGTTCGTTGACCAGCTGATCCCGCTTGTCCAGCAGATCGCTCGCACCGGCACCGTAGGTGCCCACGATCGAGGCGTTAACATCGGCGATCGCCTGCGCCAGATTATTGATCTCGGTAACATTCAATTCGATCTGGTCGTTGAGCCGGGAGCGCATGTCTTCGAACTGCTGGGAGAAATAGTGAAACCGGTCCACCATGGATTCGGCTTCCGTGAGCACCAGCTGGCGCGAGGAGATGGCGCTCGGGTCGTCCGCCAGTTCCTGCAAGGCGTTGAAAAAGTTCTGTATGGCGGGCTGCAAGCCCAGGTCCTCGTCCGCCACCAGCTGATCGAGCTGGCTCGCCATGTCGTAGTAGGACTGAAGCTGGGAAGTCAACGCCTGGGCACCGCGCATCTGGCTGGCGATGTAGGTGTCGTACTGGCGCTGGATAGCCGACGCCTCGACACCGTTGCCGATGTAGCCGTTACCCGTATAAGTAGGCTCACGAGCGGTGAAATCGACGCGCTGACGACTGTAGCCATCCGAGCTGACGTTGGCGATGTTGTGGCCGGTCGTGTCCAGAGCCTGCCGGTAGGCCGTCAGTGCCGATACACCGATTGAAGTGATGCTCATGGGATTTGCCTTACTGTTTCATACTATATCGACTGCTTGGGGGATGCCTTGAACCGCTCCAACGCCGCCTGCATGTCGGATCCCCGCATCACCCGCAGGATTTTGTCGGCATAAGCCGGGTCGGTGGCATAGCCGGCCTCCTGTAAGGCACGGAAATAGGCATCCGGATCGCCCTCGACCTGCAACGCCTGAGCGTAGCGGGGCGAGCCCTTCACCAGGTCCACATAGTCCCGGAAGCTCTGTTCGAAGGAATCATAGGTACGAAAAGGTTCACGCTTGCGTACCGCCAGCCCGGATTCGTACTCCAGGGTCTCCCGTTTCACACTGCCGCCCTGCCAGCCCTGGCCGGCTTTGATGCCGAACAGGTTGTGGCTGCTGCGGCCATTGGCATGGCTCATGACATAGCTGCCCCAACCGGTCTCCAGCGCCGCCTGGGCCAGCAGTGCCTCGGGTGGCAGGCCGAGCTCTCCTGCGGCCGCTTGCGCCGAGTCCCAGAGCTGCTGCACGAAGTCCTGTGGCGTATCGATGCCGGTATTCACCGCTTGCGTTTCTGTCACTGCCGCGTCGGCGGTTGCATCGACGGCCGCCGCCGGCAGTGTCGTGTGCGGGATCGCCCGCGCTACCGGACGCTGCCAGTAGGGCGCCAACCCGCTCAGGGCGACCTCCTCGGATTCCGAGTTACCGCCGAGTTGACGCCGCAGCACCCCGTTCAGCCCCATGCCGCCCCGCTCCGCCAGATGCAGCGAGAGCTGCTGGTCGTACATGTCCTGGTAGAAGCGGGTACGGTCGCTGTCGAAGATACCGCCGCCGAAGCTGGCCTGGCGCATCTGCTTCACCATCATCTGCACGAACAGGGACTCGAACTGACGCGCCACCTTGTCGCTCGCGCCGGCCTGGTCTTCGCGCGCCTCGCGTTTCAGGGCCGCCAGGCCGGAGAAGTCGTTGTAGATGGGAGTAGCGGCGCTCATCTAGATCACCAGCAGCTCCGCGCGCAGGGCGCCGGCCTCCTTCAAGGCCTCGAGAATGGCCACCAGGTCACTGGGAGCGGCGCCCACTTCGTTGACCGCACGCACCACCTCATCGAGGGAGACGCCCGGGTTGAAGAGAAACATGTGCTCCTTGCCCTCTTCGATGGTCACCTGGCTCTGCGGCACCACCGCGGTACGGCCGCGCGAGAAGGCGCCCGGCTGCGACACCGCCGTCTGCTCGCTGATGCTGACCACCAGGCTGCCGTGGGAGACGGCGGCCGGGTAGACCCGCACCTGGCTGTTGATCACCACCGTGCCGGTGCGCGAGTTGATGATCACCTTGGCGGAGCTGGCGGCGGGCTGCACTTCGAGCTCCTCCAGCAGGGAGATGAAGCTCACCTTCTGTCCCGGATCGACCGGCGCATTGACGCGGATCGAGGTAGCGTCCATGGCCTTGGCGGTGCCGGGGCCGATGGTCAGGTTGATCGACTCGGCCACCCGCCGGGCGGTGGTGAAATCGCCGTCGTTGAGATTGAGCGTGATCAGCGGCTGCTTGTTGAATCCGTTGGGCACTTCCCGCTCCACCGAGGCGCCGTTGGGGATGCGTCCGGCGCTGGGGATGTTGACCGTGATCTTGGAGCCGTCGGCCCCCTCGCCACTGAGACCGCCCACCACCAGGTTACCCTGGGCCAGGGCGTAGGTGTTGCCGTCGGCGCCCTTGAGCGGGGTCATGAGCAGGGTGCCGCCGCGCAGGCTCTTGGCGTTGCCCAGCGAGGAGACGGTGATGTCGAACTGCTGACCGACCTTGCTGAAGGCCGGCAGATCGCCGTGCACGATGACCGCGGCGGCGTTCTTCGGTTTGATGTTGACCCCGTCCGGAATGTGCACGCCGAGCTGGGAGAGCATGTTCTTCAGGCTGTTGATGGTGTAGGGCGAATCGGTGTCCTTGTCACCGGTGCCGTTGAGGCCGACCACCAGGCCGTAGCCGATCAGCTGGTTGCTGCGCACCCCCTGGATCGACGCCAGGTCCTTGATGCGCTCGGCCCAGGCGTTCGCTGCCAACAGGGAGAGAAGCAGTCCGATCAGGAGTGTGGTGAGCTGTGTGCGTTTCATCGTGTCTACCTCAGAAGGGCATCAGCACGCTGTTGAAGAATCGGGTCAGCCAACCCATGGAGTTGGCGTCGGCCAGCGCACCCTCGCCCACGTAGCTGATGGTGGGATCGGCGATGCGGGTCGACAGCACCGTGTTCTGCGGTGTGACGTCCTGGGGCCGCACGATGCCGGAGAGGCGGACATACTCGTAGCCCTGGTTGATGCCGATGCGCTTCTCGCCGCGCACGTAGAGATTACGGTTGGGCAGCACCTCGATCACGGTCACCGTGATATTGCCGGTCAAGGCATTGCTCTGACTGGAGCTGCCGTCGCCGCTGAAATCGCCGCTGGAAGAGAGCCCGAAATCGAGCGTGTTGTTGGTGTTGCTGGCCAGCGGGATGATGCCCGGGGTATTGAACTGGGGCGTGGAACCGAACAGGGTCGGATTGGCGATGCTGACGTCGGTGCTCTTGGCGGTGGAGGTGGTGGCCGACTTGTTGGCCTGGGTGTTCTCCACCAGGGTCACGGTGAGCACATCGCCGACCCGGCGCGCCACGATGTCCTCGAACCAGATCATCTCGTAGCCGGCCTGATAGATGGCGCCGTTGCCGGTCGGCATCGGCGGCGGCATCACCGGCCGCATCGGGGCGTAGGCCGCATCCCGTTTCGGACCGGTGCTCTGGCAGCCGCTGAGCAGTCCGAGCAGCATCAGGGCCAGAGGCAACAGGGTGAGCAGACGTTTCATCACACTATCTCCGATCAGAGTTGCTGATTCACGTAGGAGAGCATCTCATCGGTGGTGGAGATGGCCTTGGAGTTCATCTCATAGGCGCGCTGGGTCTCGATCATGTTGACCAGCTCTTCCACTACGTTGACGTTGGAACCCTCCAGCGCGCCCTGGATCAGGGTGCCGGTGCTGTCGGTGCCGGGTATCGCCGTATTGACCCCGCCGCTGGCGTTGGTCTCCCGATAGAGGTTGTCGCCGATCGGCTCCAGACCCTGGGGATTGACGAAGTAGGCCAGTTCGATCTGCCCGATCTGAGTTGGCGTGTTGTTGCCCGACTGCAGCACGGAGACCACACCGTCGGAGCCGACGGTGACGCTGGTGGCGTCTGTCGGCACCGTCATGGCCGGCTGAAGTTCATAACCGTTGGGAGTCACCAGCACGCCGTCGGCGGTCAGGCTGAAGGTACCGTCGCGGGTATAGACGATGTTGCCGTCGGGATGCAGCACCTGAAAATAGCCCTTACCCTGGATCGCCACGTCGAGGGAGTTGCCGCTCTGCACGATATTGCCCTGGCTGTGCTCCTTCTGCGTCGCCACGACCCTGACGCCGGTACCGAGCATGAGGCCTGAGGGCAGCTCGGTGTTCTCCGAGGACTGGGCGCCGACCTGGCGCAGGTTCTGGTAGATCAGGTCGTTGAACACCGCCCGGTCGCGTTTGAAGCCGGTGGTGTTGACGTTGGCCAGGTTGTTGGCGATCACGGACATGTTGGTCTGCTGGGCATCCAGTCCGGTCTTGGCAATCCAGAGTGCGGGGTACATACGCGCTTCCTCTTATTGATCTGTTATCTGTCTAACCGTTAAAGTGCAAATTGCCTGCCAACATTAGCCGAGACGCATCAGCGAGGCAGAGGCGCTGTCGAGTTCCTGGGAGGTCTTCATCATCTTCACCTGCATCTCGAACTTGCGGGAGAGTTCGATCATGTTGACCAGGGCATCGGCCACATTGACATTGCTGGTCTCCAGGGCGCCCGAAGCCAGGGACACGTCCGCATCGGCCACCACGTCCTTGCCGTCGCGCAGGCGCAGCAGGCCGTCATCCCCTTTCTTGAGCTGATCGATTGCGGGGTTGACCATCTTGATGCGGTCGACGATGGCCAGGGCATCCGGCGTGGCGCCCTCCGGCAGGATGGTGATGGTGCCGTCCGGGGCGATCTCGATCTCCTCGAAGGGCGGCAAGGCGATCGGCCCGCCATTGCCGATCAGCGGCAAACCTTCGCCGTTGGTGACCAGGCCGTTGGCGTCGATCTTGAGGTCGCCGCGGCGGGTATAGGCCTCGTTGCCGTCGGGGGCCTGCACGACGAAAAAGCCGTCTCCCTTCACCGCCAGATCGAGGGGATTGCCGGTAGCCTGCTCGGTGCCCTTGTCGAAATTGATGTCGGGACGCTCGTCCAGGGCGTAGACCCGGGTGGGATATCCCTGCCCAAACACCGGCATACTGCGGAACTGATTGAGGTCCTGCATGAAACCGGTGGTGTTTGCGTTGGCCAGATTGTTGGCGTTGTTGGCCTGCGCGATCAGGGTCTCTTTGGCTCCGCTCATGGCGACATAAATCATGCGATCCATGGAATGGCTCCCGTCAGTTGTCTATGATGCGGTCTGTCTGAGGCCCCCCGATCAGGGACAAACAGACCATTTACCCGATAGATTGCAATTAGCGGGCCATCCTTAAACGACGCACCGCAAAGAGAGTTATGGCAAAGCAGAACAGACAAGACCGACCCTCCCGGGAGACCGTGACGGAGGCCATGCGCATTGCCCGGGCCAACCAGCGCCCGGGGCAGACCAAGGAGCAGACCAGGCTGATTGCCCAGGGCATCCAGAAGGGGATCGATCAGTACAAGAAGCAGCAGAAGGCCAAGGCGAGAGCGCAGGACAAGCGCCGCAAACGCACCGCCCCGGAGACAACCTCGGAGGATTCATCCGAGGCCTCGCCTCGTGAGGCCCTCCCCGCCGGTTCACAACCGAAATGGCCTTGGATACTGCTGGTGCTCTCCTGGTTGGGTTTCGGGCTCTATCTGGTCATTTTCAAGTAGCGGTAAAAAAAAAAAGCGCTATCCGGCTCGAGAAAGCCGTCATCGATATGCATTTGGGACGGATTCCTTTCCTGTTATACCCCCTCTCCCTGGCCCTCTCCCGCAAGGGGAGAG
>JBNKYJ010000113.1:0-7148 GCA_050300835.1 Sedimenticolaceae bacterium | reverse complement strand
GGTTGCATCGCCCGGTCCATCACATCAAGGCGACCCGGCCCAATGCCGCCTTCGGCCCAGATTTCCACCTGTACGGCCAAGGGTGGCCAGACGGTGAAGCTGGTGACAGGTGGCGGGCGCTCTGTGGCGATTGCGGCAACCGGGGCGGCATAGATATTGGTCGCATCCCGCGCAGTGTAGCCCCGCGCGTCAAGCCAGCCGTCAAGCTCCTCCTGCCACGGGCGGATCATGAAAAGCGGGGTCTGTTCAGCCTCGCGCATGGCCTCTTCCGCCGCGGCGATATCCGCCTCCTCGGCGTGGCCCAGATCGATCCAGTCCAGTTCGGCGCGGCCGCCTCCGCCGGCGCTGACCTGACGCCAGCGGGCGGCATAGAGGGTGCCGCTGGTGAGATCGCCGGGACGGTCGGCGAGGAAACGGAAGAGGGCGGTGTTGTGGGCGTCGTCGGTGATGTAGACGCTGCGACGGTCGGGCATCACCAGCCCGACCTCGTGGGAGAGACGGCCCAGGGCGTAGCGCTTGCTGACCCGGACGGTGTCGAAATCCTCCACTCCGATCTCCAGCTGCCAGCCGTAGTCGTAGGGATTGAGCGAGGCCGGATTGCCGTCCGCATAGGCCGCCATGGCCTGGTAGTAGCGGTCGATGGCTCCGCTCTCGGGATCGCGGGCGGCGGCGTCGGGCTCGTACTCCTCGGTGCCCAGGTGGGTCATCCAGGGGGTGGTGCTGCCGGCACAGTGGTTCCAGCCGCCGTTGACCCCGGCCAGGTCGAGGGGGCGGGTACGGGTGACGCTCAGCACGCCGCTGGTCGGTTCCTGCGACAGCTCGGAGAGGTAGATGGCGCCGGGGATCTCCTCGAAATGGGTCAGCATGAAGAGCCGGCCATCGACCGTCAGCAGGGAGCTGTAGTCGTTCTTCTTCGAGATGCGGGGACCGCCGTCGGGGGCGTGGATCAGGTTGCCGCTGCGATCGTGCAGCAGACCGAAGATCTGGTCCGCCCGCCGATCGCCGCTGCGTAGCAGTGTGCGGTAGTGGAGATCGTGGCGTTTATCGTCCTGCCGGTAACCCGGGGTGGCGATGACGCCGGCAGCCTCCTCGAAGGGATCGGGTGGGGGCAGGGGTTCGAATTCAAAGGCGAGTAACGGCGAGACGAAGCCGACTGCCGCGAACAGGCACAGGGGGATGGTTTTCATCATCTGCGGCGCTCCTTGGCCGGATTGCGCAGCAGCACATAGGCGGCCCCGGTGCCGCCATCGTGACGCGGCGCGGAAGTGAAGGCGAGCACCTCCTCGCGCTGGCGCAGCCAGAGGTTGAGCTTCTGTTTCAATACCGGCTGACGACCCTCGGAGCCGTAGCCTTTGCCGTGGATGATGCGCGCCACGCGGATTCTCCGTTGGTGGCAGGCGGCGAGAAAGCGGCTGAGTTCCTCGCGTGCGTGGCGCACGGTGAGTCCGTGCAGGTCGAGTTCGGCACCGATCTCCAGGTAGCCCCGGCGCAGGTCGTGCATCAGGCGCTGCTGTACGCCGGGGCGGGCGAATTCGAGGAACTCTCCGGTCTCGATCTCGTGCTCGGAATAGAGATCGCTCTCCTTCGTCTCGTCGCCCACCGGCAGATTGAGCGGGCGCGGGGGGAGACGCCGCCGATAGGGCTCGCGGCGGCCCTCCTCGAGCGGACGGACATCCTTGAAGGCCTCTCTCAAGAGCTGCTCGTCGTCAGTTTTGTCCGGCTTTTCGTTCATGCGATTCCCGCCTTGGCGTTGGCTTCCAGGCATGTTAGGAGCTGAACGCAAGAATCTCAATCTTACGGCTCCGCAGGAGCACGATTTGAGGGTGTGATGCACCCCTATTTCCAGTATATTGTGCCTCCGTATGAAGATCCTCCTGAGCAACGACGACGGCTACCAGGCGCCCGGCCTGCAGGCCCTGGCGGACGCCCTCTCCACCCTTGCAGAGATCGTGGTGGTGGCGCCGGATCAGGATCGCAGTGGCGCCAGCAACTCGTTGACGCTGGTGAACCCATTGCGTGCCCGCACCATGGAGAACGGTTTCATCCGCGTCGACGGCACACCGACGGATTGCGTGCACCTGGCGATCACCGGACTGCTGGAGGATGAGCCGGACCTGGTGGTTTCCGGCATCAATGCGGGCCCCAACATGGGGGACGACGTGCTCTACTCCGGCACCGTGGCGGCGGCCACCGAGGGGCGCTTCCTCGGTCTGCCCGCGATCGCCATCTCCATGAACTCCCATGATCCCGAACATCTCGAGACCGGCGCCCGGGTGGCCCTGGAGCTGGTGCAGCGGTTGATCCGTTCGCCACTGACGGAGAACGTGATTCTCAACGTCAACGTGCCCGATCTGCCCTATGCCGAGCTGCGGGGTTTCCGTTCCACGCGCCTCGGCCATCGCCACAAGGCGGAGCCGGTGGTGAAGACCACCGATCCCCGTGGCAAGACCATTCACTGGGTCGGCCCCGCCGGCGCCGAGCAGGATGCCGGTCCCGGCACCGATTTCCATGCCGTGCGCGAGGGCTTCGTGTCGGTGACGCCGCTGCAGGTGGATCTGACCCGACACAGCGCGCTGGACAGTGTCGAGGCCTGGCTCGGTTGATGATCATGCGTCCGGAGCATCAGGGTATCGGCATGACCTCCCAGCGCACCCGGGAGCGGCTGATCCAGCGACTGCGCGAAAAGGGCATTCGCGACATCGCGGTGCTGGAGGCGATGCGCAATACCCCGCGCCACATATTCGTCGACGAGGCGCTGGCCAGCCGCGCCTACGAGGATACCGCGCTGCCCATCGGCCACGGCCAGACCATTTCGCAACCCTACACGGTGGCACGCATGACCGAGGCCCTGCTGCAGGGCGGTGCGCCGGAGACAGTGCTGGAGATCGGTACCGGTTCCGGTTTTCAGTGCGCCATCCTGGCACAATTGGTCAGGCGCGTTTACAGCGTGGAACGTATCGAGGCGTTGCAGGTCCTGGCCCGGCAACGGTTTCGTGATCTGGGACTACGCAATGTGCGACTCAAACACAGCGACGGCGGCATCGGTTGGCCGGAATACGGCCCCTATGACGGGATCCTGGTGACTGCCGCCCCGGCCGGTCTGCCGCAGTCGCTGCTCGAACAGTTGGCGGTGGGAGGACGCCTGATCCTGCCGCTGCAGAAGGCGAGGGGACAGGTGTTGCTGCGCATTACCCGCACAGCGGAGGGTTATCAGCAGGAACAGTTGGAGGCGGCCAATTTCGTGCCGCTGCAGGGTGGCATCATCTGATGAGACTCTTCTCTTCGCTCTACAACCGCACCATGGAATGGTCACGCCATCCGCACGCGCCACGCTATCTGGCCGGCTTGAGTTTCGCGGAGTCCTCGTTCTTCCCCATTCCGCCGGATGTGATGCTGGCGCCGATGAGCCTGGCCACGCCCAAAAGGGCCTGGTATTTCGCCGCCCTCACCACCCTGGCCTCGGTGCTCGGTGGCCTGCTGGGATACCTGATCGGCCTCTTCGCATTCGATGTGATTCAACCCTATCTGCACGAGTGGGGGTACTGGCAGGCCTACGAAAGGGCACAGGACTGGTTCGGTCGATGGGGATTCTGGGCCATCTTTCTGGCCGGTTTTTCCCCTATTCCGTACAAGGTTTTCACCATCACTGCGGGGGTTATCTCCATGGCCTTGCTGCCTTTTGTGCTGGCATCGGCCATTGGACGTGGCGCCCGTTTCTTCATGGTGGCGGGGCTGATGGCCTGGGGCGGGGAGCGCATGGAGCGCGCGCTGCATCGATATGTCGATCTGCTTGGCTGGTTGATGGTGGTAGTATTTGTGGTGGTGTTCATCGTCTACAAATCACACTAGGTGATCGCGTATCGTTTCTTACCGTGACAGTTCCGCATTGACGCTTCGAGCTGCCGGCGCGCTGCTCCTGCTGTCGCTGGTGCTCGTCGGTTGCAGCTCCAGCGGCAGTGCGCCAGTCTACAATCGCTCACCCGGGGAGCCCCCGGCCAGGGTGGCGACCGCGCAGCCGTCACCCTCACCCAGCCGCTCTCGTCCGCCCGCCTATCCGCGCAGCTACTACCTGGTACAACCGGGCGATACCCTCTATTCGATCGCCTGGCGGCAGAATATCTCCTATCACCAGCTTGCCGGTTGGAACGGTATTCGCCCCCCCGACTATCAGATCTTTCCCGGCCAGAGATTGCGGCTCAAACCGCCGGCGAGGCACCATAACGCCCCGACCGTCAGGGCACCGCAACCCTCGGTCACGCGGACGCTCGAACCCCCTGTGGCGACCCGGGTCGAGCCGGCCACGCCGTCTCCCCCGGCCAGACAGCAACCCGTGGTCGTCCCCAGTCAACCCAAGCAACCGGATCCGACAGCGAAAACGCTGAAGTTGGCGTGGGACTGGCCGACACATGGAAGAGTGGTGCAGACCTTCTCATCCGGCGACGACACACGCAAAGGGATATGGATAAACGGTCGCATAGGGCAGGCGGTTACCGCCGCCGAGGCGGGTAAGGTGGTTTATGCTGGCAATGGACTGGTGGGCTATGGCAACCTTATCATCATCAAGCACGACCGTACCTTCCTGAGCGCCTACGGCTATAACAGCAAGCTGTTGGTGAAGGAGGGCGACGTGGTCAAGAAGGGCGACGAGGTGGCGCACATGGGTGCCCCCAATATCGGTGGTCAACCGGTCCTTCACTTTGAGATCAGGCGGCAGGGAAAACCGGTAAATCCGTTGGCGCTGCTGCCGAGAAAATAATAGCGATAAGAGTGCCTGAGACGGCAACCGAACAGGTGATCGGGATCGCAGCACCAGGCAATGATGACTGCGACCACCATTGGAGTGGAGAGTATGAGTAAGCGTTCCGGTGAATCGGATGAGAATGTGGACGACTCGGCAACTGAGGACGATGCCATCCTCGCCGAGGAAGACGACGATTCGGATGTCGATACCGTTACGGAAGATGCGGATGTCGAGGAGAGCGAAGACACGCTCACTTTCAAAACGCCAGAGCCGGGTGATGCGCAGATGGACGCCACCCGCCTCTACCTCAACGAGATCGGCATCTCAAAGCTGCTGACAGCGGAAGAAGAGGTCTACTTCGCGCGTCTGGCGCAGAAAGGCGATCAGGCGGCGCGTCAACGTATGATCGAGAGCAACCTGCGGCTCGTGGTCAAGATCGCACGACGTTACATGAACCGGGGCCTGGCGCTGCTGGATCTGATCGAAGAGGGTAACCTCGGCCTGATACGTGCGGTGGAAAAGTTCGACCCTGAGCGGGGATTTCGCTTCTCCACCTATGCGACCTGGTGGATTCGTCAGACCATCGAGCGGGCGATCATGAATCAGACCCGCACCATTCGCCTGCCGATCCACGTCGTCAAGGAGATCAACGTCTACCTGAGGGCGGCGCGCAAACTGGCTCAGAGCCTCGACCATGAGCCGAGCTCGGAAGAGATTGCCGATCTCCTGGACAAGCCGATCGACGAGGTCAAGCGGATGCTCGGCCTGAATGAGCGCGTGACGTCGGTCGATACCCCCTTCGGCAAGGATGCGGACAAACCGCTGCTGGATACGATCGCGGATGAGAAGAGTTCGGATCCGACGGTGGATATCCAGAACGACGGTCTCAACGCCAACCTCGATCGCTGGTTGAGCAAGCTCAACGACAAGCAGCGCGAAGTGGTCGAACGCCGTTTCGGACTTCACGGCTACGAAAACTCCACGCTCGAGCAGGTCGCCAACGAACTCGGTGTGACCCGGGAGCGGGTGCGTCAGATCCAGATGGACGCGCTGAGGCGACTGCGCGATATTCTCGAGCGGGACGGTTTCTCCGTAGACTCGATCTTCAAATGAACTCACACCGCAGCTGCTGCGTTTTTGGCGATGCGGCCAAACAGAACGCGGTAGAGGTCGCCTGTAGCGAATGCGGGCTCGACCCCATGTGTGTGGTGCTCGATTACGCCGAAGCTGACAGCGGTGTACCCGAGGGTATCTTGCTGCGTCGCCAACAGGTGGAGGCCGGTCAAACCCTGTTCGAGTCCGGGCAGCATTTCGACGCCATTTACGCCGTGAAATCAGGCTCGTTCAAAGCGTTGATGTTCGATCCGCAAACGGGTGAGCGTGTGGTCGGTTTCTATTTTGCGGGCGAGTTGGTCGGTGCGGAAGGCATGGCGGAACAGCGCTATGGCGTATCCGTTCGTGCCCTGGAGGCGAGTCAGGTCTGTGTCCTCCATCTGGCTCGCCTGGACGAGGCCGGCAGGCCGCAACAGGCGATCCAGCGGGCAATGATCGACATGCTCAGCCGTGAAGTGGCGTTGAATCAGCGAATGACGGCTGCTCTGGTACGCCAGAATGCAGATCAGCGCCTGGCGGCCTTTATTCTCTCTTTGTCAGAACGTCTGAGCAGCCGAGGTTTTGCCTCGGATGAGTTCAACCTGCGTATGTCTCGCAGTGATATCGGTAGCTACCTGGGATTGGCAAGGGAGACCGTGAGCCGATTGCTGACCCGATTTCAAAAACGAGGCCTGATCCGCTTGCGCAGCAGACAGCTTCAACTGTTGGATGCCGCCAGTCTGCGACTGATCGCCTACAGTGATTGAATCACCATTGTTGTGCCTTGATTTCGATTCGATTGTGGTTATCAATCACTGAATGAAGCATGCGGATACGGACCTGACGCTTCAGCCCCCTTTATCGGGAAAAGGTCATTACCTCAAGAATGATTCTCACTAACATTGCTGCAGCGCACTGCACAATAAAAAACCAAGTTATTTACTCCGAGTTTTTTGGCGAGAATGAGCATGTTTTTTTCTGTTTTGTTGATCTGCGTCAATTGCCTTTGTGAAAGTGAAAAATGTATTTTAAATCAGCGCATTAAGTTAAGTTTTTTAGGCGCTTTTCTGCTTAGATTCAGGTTGACATCTTCATCGATAAAGAGTGATATATGTCACGCTCAAATGTGTCATATGACGCAGTTGGGATTAAGTGATCACAAGTGATCACCGGTTATGTAACTTAGGTCCTTCAATAAATCTGTAAAAGGGGGGTTCATGGACGCCGCAGCCGAGCAGAAATACAACTTCGATGTTGTACGCTGGTTTACCGTCATGGCCGTTGTCTACCTCGTGGTGGGCGCTTTGGTTGGTGT
>JBNKYJ010000112.1:0-12230 GCA_050300835.1 Sedimenticolaceae bacterium | reverse complement strand
CATTGTCCTATAGGTTCAATTCACGTCCTGAATGGGTCGAGGGGATTGTTTGTCCTACTTGACAGAGTGAACCATATCAACGGCTGAGCTGTGGGGCGCGAAGCGTCCCACACGAGCGATTGGTTAAGGCACCGACATTTGGGCGAAGTACGGGCCATTGACGGTTTGATGGCCTTGCTACTTGCGCCAAATGCCTAGCCTGATAATTGGCACCGCCAACGAGCGGAACCACACTTTCACTAAAAGCTCGCCGTCCTGGTTTGCACCGTAAAGCATCAGATTCCTTTCCACGGAGCCGCATCATGGCACTCACTTACTGATATCCCATTTGCATTGTTTGTGCACCATACACGTTACTTTCCATTCAAGCCTTAACAGTGTGTTAGACCGCGTCGTGTTATTTGGTGATAGTGACGACGCGGCCTATTGTGCGATAGACGGAATCGGCCTAGCGTGAAATTGGGTCTGCTTGGTTTGTGCTGGACGCACAAGGATTTTGCAAGGAATGTTGATAAGAATGATATTCCCGTCATCGTCCATGGTCCTATTTCATCAGGTTAAGCTAACTACAAGTAATCCCTTCAAAAAATCCATGCTTAGCAAGCAATATCAATGGTGTATGAGGGTTGTCGAAGTATTCATTTAGACCCAGAGTAGTCGAGAAATCAAGCTGTAGTACATCCGATATAACGCTCGCGGCAGAATGTGATAGACCGCGAAAACAGGTTTGAAGGGCGGCGATTTGACCCCTGTCTCGATGCTATACGGATTCTTTAAGGATTATCGTTCGCGTCAGTTGTGTACGGTTTCGTATGACACCGAGTTACTAAATAGTACATGGGGTCCAGTGCCCTGGCCGCTTAGTGCGCTTGGGTGACTGTGGCTGCAGTCGGCAAGGCGGTCAGGGCGTCGTACATCGCGGCAGACATTTCATGTGTCCTGCTGTTCAGCTTTTGCCACAGCAAGGTGCGCCAACTGCTCATAGAGCTGGAAGCGCGTCTTGATGTGCTGCTGTGCCTGGCGCAGGAAACGTTCCGAGTCTTCAGGGTGGGTGCGCTGCAACACGCTGAAGCGGGTCTCGGTGGAGGCGAAGTCCCGGTAGGGGATGCTGGGTTCCTTGGAGTCCATCTTGAGCGGATTTTCTCCCTGGTCCGTACGTCTTGGGTCGTAGCGGAACAGCGGCCAGTGTCCCGAGTCCACTGCAAGCTCCTGTTGCCGGATGTTGTTGGAGAGATCCACACCGTGGGCGATGCAGGGCGAGTAGCAGATGATCAGCGAGGGGCCGTCATAGGCTTCGGCCTCGAGGAAGGTGCGCAGGGTCTGCACGTCCTTGGCGCCGAAGGCGACCTGGGCCACGTAGACGTTGCCGTAGGCCATGGCCATCAGCGCCATGTCCTTCTTGTTGGTCGGCTTGCCGCCGGCGGAGAACTTGGCCACCGCGCCCAGCGGGGTGGCCTTGGAGGTCTGGCCGCCGGTGTTGGAGTAGACCTCGGTGTCGAGCAGCAGGATGTTGACGTTGCGCCCGGAGGCCAGCACATGGTCGACGCCGCCGTAGCCGATGTCGTAGGCCCAGCCGTCGCCGCCCACCAGCCAGACGCTCTTCTTGGCCAGGCTGTCGGCGGTGGCCAGCAGGCTGCGGGCCTGCGGGGTGCCGATCTTGCGCAGCTTCTGCTTCAGACTTTCGATGCGTTCGCGCTGCTCGAAGATGGCCGGTTCGCTGTGCTGGTCGGCATTGAGTAAGCCATCGGCCAGCTCCTCGCCGATCTCCTTGCGCAGGGTGGCCAGAAGTTCGCGCGCGTGGTCGCGCTGTTTGTCGATGGCGACCCGCATGCCGAGGCCGAACTCGGCGTTGTCCTCGAACAGGGAGTTGTTCCAGGCCGGTCCGCGTCCTTCCGGATTGGTGGTGTAGGGGGTGGTGGGCAGGTTGCCGCCGTAGATCGACGAGCAGCCGGTGGCGTTGGCGATCAGCATGCGGTCGCCGAACAGCTGGGTCGCCAGCTTGACGTAGGGGGTCTCGCCGCAACCGACACAGGCGCCGGAGAACTCGAACAGGGGCTGCATGATCATGGCCCCCTTGAGGGTGGTCTGCTTGAGCTTGGTGCGGTCGTACTCGGGCAGCTTGACGAAGAAGTCCCAATGGGCCCGCTCCTGTTCGTGATAGGTCTCGTCGGCCACCATGTTGAGGGCCTTGCGTTTGGGGTCCTGCTTGTCGCGGATGGGGCAGATCTCCACGCAGAGACCGCAACCGGTGCAGTCGTCGGGAGCGACCTGGTAGCTGATGTGGGTGCCGGGCTCGAAGTCCTTGCCGCCCTTGACCTGGGTATGCAGAAAGCCCTCGGGCGCGTCGGCGGTCAGGCTCTCCGGAAAGACCTTGGAGCGGATCGCCGCATGGGGACAGACCAGCGGGCACTTGCCGCAGTGGGTGCAGAGATCGATCTCCCACTTGGGCAGCTGCAGGGCGATGTTGCGCTTCTCGTACGCAGTAGTACCCAGGGGCCAGGTGCCGTCGGCCGGCATCAGGCTGACCGGCACGCTGTCGCCTCTGCCGGCGATGATCGGCGCGGTGACCTGCTGCACGAAGGCGGGGGCGTATTCGGGCACCACCGGTTTGCGGGCCATGTCGCGGCTCACCGCCGCGGGCACCTCGACCTGGTGCAGGCCGGCGAGGGCGGCGTCGATGGCGGCGTAGTTGCGTTCCAGCAGGCGCACGCCCTTCCTGCCGTAGGTCTTCTTCACCGCCTCCTTGATCAGGACGATCGCCTTCTCCTGCTCCAGCAGGCCGGAGATGGCGAAGAAGCAGGTCTGCATGATGGTGTTGATGCGCCGGCCCATGCCGGTCTCGTCGGCGATCCGGTAGGCGTCGATGACATAGAAGCTGAGTCCCTTGTCGATCATCTGCTGCTGCATGTGGCCCGGCAGGGTATCCCACACCTGCTCGGGCGGAGTGGACGAGTTGAGCAGGAAGACGCCGCCTTTCGCCGCCTTGTCGAGCATGTCGTAGCGCTCGAGGAATATCGGCTGGTGGCAGGCCACGAAGCCCGCCTCGTCGTCGCCGATGAGGTAGGTGGAGTCGATCGGCTTGGGGCCGAAGCGCAGGTGGGAGACGGTGACCGCCCCCGACTTCTTGGAGTCGTACTGGAAGTAACCCTGGCCGTAGTTGTCGGTCTGCTCGCCGATGATCTTGATCGAGTTCTTGTTCGCCGAAACGGTGCCGTCGGCGCCCAGGCCGTAGAAGATGCATGCGGTGACCCCTGCGCTGGCGGCGGGGCGGAAGGCCGGATCCCAGTCGATACCGGTGTGGCCGACGTCGTCGATGATGCCGACGGTGAAGGGGTGTTTGGGACGCTCGTTTCGGAGTTCGTCGAACAGGCCCTTGACCATGGCCGGAGTGAACTCCTTGGAGGAGAGGCCGTAGCGGCCGCCGCAGATGCGCGGCAACCGGTCGCGCCTGCCGTCGCTCACGGCCTGGGCAAAGGCCCCCAGTACGTCTTTATATAAGGGCTCGCCGTCGGAGCCCGGCTCCTTGGTGCGGTCGAGCACGGCGATCCTGGTGGCGCTTTCGGGGATGGCGTCGAGCAGTCGTTGCGGATCGAAGGGGCGGAACAGGCGCACCTTCACCATGCCCACCTTCTCGCCCCCGGCGACCAGGTGTTCCACCGCCTCCTGGGCGGCGCCGATGCCGGAGCCCATGAGCAGGATCACCCGTTCGGCCTGCGCATCGCCTACGTATTCGAACAGCCCGTAGCGACGGCCGGTGAGCTCGGCGAAGCGGTTCATCACCGCTTCCAGCTTGCCGGGGACCTCGTCGTAGAAGGGGTTGACCGTTTCGCGGCCCTGAAAGTAGACGTCCGGGTTCTGCGAGGTGCCGCGGATCACCGGATGGTCCGGCGAGAGGGCGCGCTCGCGATGGGCGGTGACCAGCTCGTCGTCGATCATGGCGCGCACTGTGTCGTCAGCGGGCAGGGCGATCTTGTTGACCTCGTGGGAGGTGCGGAAACCATCGAAAAAGTGCAGGAACGGGATACGCGTCTCCAGCGTCGCCGCCTGGGCGATGAGGGCGAAGTCGGCCACCTCCTGCACCCCGGCGGAGCAGAGCATGGCGTAGCCGGTGGCGCGGCAGGCCATGACGTCGCTGTGGTCGCCGAAGATCGACAGCGCCTGCACCGCCAGCGAGCGGGCCGAGACATGCAGCACCGTCGGCGTCAGTTCGCCGGCGATCTTGTACATGTTGGGGATCATCAGCAGCAGCCCCTGGGAGGCGGTGAAGGAGGTGGTCAGCGAACCGGCCTGCAGCGCCCCGTGTACCGCGCCGGCGGCGCCTCCCTCGCTCTGCATCTCGATCACGTCGGGCACCGTGCCCCAGATGTTGCGGATGCCCCGGGACGACCACTCGTCGGACCACTCACCCATGGGTGATGCAGGGGTGATGGGGTAGATGGCAATGACCTCGTTGGTCAGATGGGCAATATGCGCGGCGGCCTCGTTACCGTCGATGGTGACCATGTTGTTTGACATGTACTGGCTTCCTGGTCGGGTTGTCTCAACTCATTGGATTCTGAAATGTTGAAATTAAGGTATAGCAGCTATTCACTCGGGTGCTGCCGAATGCCACGCAGGGTTGCGGGTGGTTATTGACTGTCGTCATGCCTTGTTCGTTTTATCGATATTTACCCTATGCGATCGCCATTCCTTGGCTAGACTTACCTTCAGCATGGAAAACCTGCTCTGCAAATGAAATCACCCGGGACTGTGGAATGGATGTCAACAGACCCGCGTGAGTGGATAGGTTTAACTCTACGCTTTCTCCCATTCATGACCAAACGACAGTACACTCGTTTCGAGGATCCGGTGTGAACTCGCAGACCCATTTGGCTCATAACAGACGCCCGGGCTTTCTGCCGCGGGCGGATCTGGCACAGCTCTTCACTGCGCTGAAAGAGGCCGGCTATCAGATAGTCGGTCCACGGGTTCGGGACGGTGCGATCCAGTTCGGACCGCTCGAAGCCGCTGACGCGCTGCCGCGGGGGGTGACCAATGACCAGCAGCCTGGACACTATCGGTTGCAGGCGGGCGATGGTCAGCGCCTGTTCGACTGGAATCACGGTCCGCAGGGTTTGAAGCCGCTCTGCTTCGCGCCCCGCGAGGTGCTATGGGAGGAATCGAGCGATCCCTTTGGATACCGCCGCACCCTGCCGGAGGTGGCCAAGACCGCGGTCATTGGCGTGCGCGCCTGCGACCTGGCGGCGCTGTCGATTCAGGACCACCACTTTCTGTTGGAGATGAGGCCCGATCCCCACTATCGCCAGCGTCGGGAAAGCCTGCTGTTGATCGGCGTCGATTGCGCCCAGTCGGCGGCGACCTGCTTCTGCGCCTCCACCGGCGACGGACCGGCGCTGGACGGTGGCTATGACATCGGCATGTCCGAGCTGGACGAGGGCTTCCTCATCTGGTCCGACAGCGACCAGGGACATGCCATCACAGATTCACTCTCCCTGCAGCCTGCCGAGGACAGCCAACTGGAGGCGATGCTGCAGGCCACGGACCGCGCGGCTCAGGCGCAGCAGCGCAAGATGCCGGACGCCGAGGAGCTGGCACAGCTCTACAAGCGCCTGAATCACAGCCACTGGGAGGATGTGGCGGAGCGCTGCCTCTCCTGCGGCAACTGTACCGCGGTCTGCCCCACCTGCTTCTGCTATCAGGCCGAGCACGAGACGGCCCTGACCGGTGATGCGGCGGAGATGGTGCGCAGCTGGGACTCCTGTTTCAGCCCCACCCACAGCAGCATGGGTCACTTCCAGGTCCGCAGCACCACCAAACAGCGCTATCGCCAGTGGTTGACCCACAAACTGGCGGGCTGGCAGGTGCAGCAGCGGCGCATCGGCTGTACCGGCTGCGGCCGCTGTATCGCCTGGTGTCCGGTGGGCATCGACCTGACTCAGGAGGTCACGGCGGTATTGGAGGAGGGCAGTCTCTATGTTTGATCCCCACATTCCCCACGTTGCCGTGATCGAACAACGGATCCAGGAGGCGCCCAATATCTTCACCCTGCGTCTGCGCTATGACTGGGATGTGGAAGAGGCCTATGAGTTCGATCCCGGCCAGTTCAACATGGTGACCCTCTTCGGTGTCGGCGAGATACCCATCTCGATCGTCAACGATCCGCTGGAGAATACCTTTTTCGACCATACCATCCGTATCGTCGGACGGGTCTCCGATGGCCTGTCCAGGCTGCAGCCCGGCGACCGTGTGGGTATTCGCGGTCCCTTCGGCCGGGGCTGGCCGCTGGCGCGGATGAAGGGCAAGGACGTTCTGCTCATTACCGGCGGCTTGGGCTGCGCCCCCCTGGTCTCGGTGATCCGCTATCTGGTTCGGCGCCGGGACTATTACGGGCACATTCAGATCCTGCAGGGCGTCAAGCACTCCAATGACCTCATCTGGCGCGAACAGTACGAGGAGTGGGGGAAGCTGCGGGACGTGAACATCCTGCTGGCGGCGGACGTGGCCACCAAGGGCTGGAAGGGTCAACAAGGCATGGTGACCGAGCTGATCGGTCAGATAGCACTGCGGCCGCAAAGAACCGTGGCCCTGCTCTGCGGGCCGGAGCTGATGATGTTGAGCGCCATCGCCAGCCTGCGTGAGATGGGACTGTCAGACGGCAGCATCTGGTTCAGTATGGAGCGCAATATGCAGTGCGGTATCGGGCAGTGCGGACACTGTCAGATCGGTCCCCACTACGTGTGCCAGGACGGGCCGGTGTTCAACTACTCGGACCTGGCGGATTTTCTGGGGGCGAAAGGATTTTAGCTGAAGAGTTTTGAGTGTTGAGTTTTTAGTTTTGAGTCGTTGTGTGCGGCGAGCCGCACGGTATTAACTCCCCCTCTCCCTGGCCCTCTCCCGGGGGGAGAGGGGACGCATAGTTAGTGTTGGGCTGTAACCCTGCTGTTTCGTGGAAGTTTACGAATTTTTACTGCCCAACGTCGCAGATAAATCCCCTCTCCCATCGGGAGAGGGCCAGGGAGAGGGGGAGTTAATACCGTGAGCGAAGCGAACACATTCAACTCAAAACTAAAAACTCAACACTCAAAACTTCTCACTAACGTTAGCACTGCCCAATCAATCAGGTGGTCTTTGAGAGGTGAAACATAAACATGAGCGGCACCAAACCCAAACTCGCGGTCCACAAGTTCAGCTCCTGCGACGGCTGCCAGTTGGCGCTGCTGAACCTGGGTGAGCCGCTACTGCTGCTGCCGGAGCTGGTGGACATCGTCCATTTCGCCGAGGCCGGTCCCAGCGATCCGGTGGCCAAAGCCGATATCGCCCTGGTGGAGGGGAGTGTTTCCACGCCGGAGGATGTCCACCGTATTCAGCAGGTGCGCGAACAGAGCGGACTGCTGATCACCATCGGTGCCTGCGCCACCGCCGGCGGGCTTCAGGCCCTGGCCAATTTCAGCGACCGGGACGCCTGGATGGCGGCGGTCTACGCCAGTCCCGACACGATCGAGACGCTGCAGCACTCCAACGCCATCTCCGACTACGTCAAGGTCGATTTCGAAATTCCCGGCTGTCCGGTCAACTCCCGCCAGGTGGTGGGGGCGCTGCGCGACCTGTTGAGCGGCGTCAAGCCACGCCGGGAGACCCAGCCGGTCTGTATGGAGTGCAAGCGCCGGGGGCTGGTCTGCACCCTGGTGAGCAAGGGGGAACCCTGCATGGGGCCGGTGACCACGGCCGGCTGCGGGGCCCTCTGTCCGGGCGCAGGACGGGGCTGCTACGGCTGCTACGGCCCTCTGGATCAGATCAACGACCGTTCGCTGGCGGCGCGTTTCGCCGAACTCGGCCTCGACCGCCCGGCCGCCGCGCGACGCTTCCACTTTATCGCCAACCACGCTCCCGCCTTTAAACAGGCCGGCGAGCGGCTGAAAGACCACAGCCATGAATGATCAAACCCGCGATATTCAAATCCGAGTGCCGGTGCTGACCCGGGTCGAGGGCGAGGGTGCCCTGGAAATCGACGTGGCGGACGGCGCCATCCAGCATCTGGCCCTGCGTATCTACGAGCCACCCCGGCTGTTCGAGAAGTTCGTCGAGGGCTATGAGTGCGACCAGGTCATCGACATGGTGGCGCGCATCTGCGGCATCTGTCCGGTGGCCTACCAGATGAGCGCGGTGCAGGCCTTCGAAGGGCTGTTCGGCTTCGAGGCGCCCGCCTGGCTGCAGGACATGCGGCGGGCCATGTACTGCGGAGAATGGCTGCAGAGCCACGCCCTGCATATTCACCTGCTGGCGGCTCCCGACTTCCTCGGTTTCGATTCCGCCATCGCCATGGCGGCGGACTATCCGGACGCGGTGCGACGCGGTCTCGAGCTGCAGACCCTGGGCAACGACCTGATCGCGCTCTTCGGTGGACGTTCGGTGCACCCGGTCGGGGTGCGCGTCGGCGGGTTCTACCGGGCGCCCAGGCTGGATGAGGTGGCACCCATACTGAAGCGCCTGCAGGCGGCCCTGCCGGCGGCAGAGGCGTTGGCGGGCTGGACCGCCGGACTCGACTTCCCGGATGACGAGCAGTCCTTCATCAGCGTCGCCCTGAGCCATCCGGATGAGTATGCCATCGGCCGTGGCAACCTGATCTCGGGCCAGGGCCTGGAGACCGACATTAGTTTCTACGAGAGCTTTTTCGAGGAGCATCAGTCACCCCACTCCACCGCCCTCCATTCGACTCTGGAAGGGCGTCCCTATCTGGTCGGCCCCCTGGCCAGGCTCAATCTCAACTTTCATCAGCTGCCCAAGCCGGTGCGCCAGGTCATGGATGGGTGCGGCATCCATTTTCCCAGCCACAATATGTTTCACAGTATCGTGGCACGGGCGGTGGAACTGCATCTGGCGATCCATGAGGCGATCCGCCTGCTCGAGGCCTACCGGGAGCCGGAGTCCGCCTACATTCCGCTGCAGCCGCGCGAGGGTAACGGTTTCGGCTGCACCGAGGCGCCCCGCGGCATTCTCTGGCATCGCTACGATGTGGACGGGCAGGGCATCGTACGCTATGCGCGCATCGTGCCGCCGACCAGTCAGAATCAGGGCCGTATCGAGGAGGACATCCGCCACTCGCTGGAGCGGCTCGGTCTCGAGAGTGCGGATGAAGCCCTGCGGCTGAGAGCCGAGCAGGTGATCCGCAACTATGATCCCTGCATCTCCTGCGCCACCCACTTCCTCAAACTCGATCTGCGGCGCCGATGACCCGGATTCTCGGGGTCGGCTCCCCCTTTGGCGCCGACCGCCTGGCCTGGGACGCCATCGACCATCTCTCCGGCATGGATCTGGGCGAAGTCGAGCTGGTCAAGCTCGATCGCCCCGGCAGCGGCCTGCTGGCCTATTTCCATGGCGTGGAGCAACTGATCCTGCTCGATGCGGTGCTCCTCGACACCGAGCCGGGCGGTGTCAGCCTGCTCGATCCCGGGCAGCTGGACGGACTTCCATCCACTACCTCCAGTCACGGGTTCGGCGTGGCGCAGGCCCTCGAACTGGGGCAGCGGCTGGGCTGTCTGCCGGGTCGCCTGCGGCTGGTGGGCATCCACACCGGGGCGGATCTCTCCGCCCCGCCGAACCTCGACACCCTGGGTTTGGAGCGTCTGATCCGTTCCCTGTTACCAGGCTCTGTCGGCAGACCCTGAGCGGAAGAACGCACTTCGCCTGTTCGCATCAATCACGATTCAGGAACGGTCCAATCCGATCCGATCCGTACACTGCACGACGGCAGGAATGAAGGTAATGGATTGACCGGCGCCGCGCCGATTTCCCATCAGAATTCGTCTGTGTTGCCGACAAATCACACAAGGTGGGGGAAGATTAAAACAGTCATAATGACAATAAAGCAGATAGGACGCTTTCAGGTAGGCAGGGTGCTGGGTTCCGGGAGCCAGGGAAAGGTCTATCTCTGTCATGATACCCAGTTGGAACGCCGGGTCGCCATCAAGCTGCTCAACCAATCGATGAGCGGCCACGCCTTTCGCGACGAAGCGCGCACCATGAGCCGGCTGCAGCACCCCAACATCGTCTCCATCTACGAAATGGGTCAGTACCGGGACACCCCCTATCTGGTCTTCGAGTATGTCGAGGGAGAGCTGCTCTCGAACCTGATTCGCGCCCAACGCATGGCGCTGTCGCGGGTGCTGCAGATATTCCAGGGTCTGCTCGAAGGGATGGCGGAGGCCCACAGTGCGGGAGTCGTGCATCGTGACCTCAAGCCCGCCAATATCATCATCAATCGAAACCAGGTGCCGAAGATCATGGATTTCGGTATTGCCCGGTTGCTGGCGGAGCAGAACGGGCCGGATGAGCAACTGATCGGCACCCCCCGCTATCTGGCGCCTGAATATATCCAGTACGCCGAAGCGGGGCCCCAGGCCGATGTCTTCGCCCTGGGGTTGATCCTCGATGAGATGCTCACCGGCATGCCGGTCTTCAGCGGCAGTCAGCACGAAGTGATCAACGCCATCCTCAAGCTCGATCCCGTGGTGCCGTCCCAGTTCAATCGCGACGTGGATGAGAAGCTCGACCGCTTCGTGCTCAAGGCGCTGGAAAAGGATCCGACGCTGCGTCATAGCAATGCATCAGAGATGCGGCAGGCCTTTAATACGTTGCGCAATCCAGGGGCCAGGGTGCCGAAGCTGCAGGATGATGCCAGCGGCACCCTGGAGTTTCTGCTGCGGCGGATGAGGCGAAAGAGCGACTTCCCGGCTCTCTCCAATTCGGTACGCAGCATCAACATGATGAGCGACAGCGGCAACCAGGATGTGAACCAGATGGCCGGTGTCATCGTCAAGGATTTTGCCCTGACCAATAAAATCCTCAAGGTGGTCAACTCCGCCTACTACGGGCGTTTCTCCGGCCACATCGGTACCGTCTCACGGGCGGTGGTGGTGCTCGGTATCCAGGCGATCCGTTCCCTGGCCGCCTCATTGATCTTCTTCGATCATATCGAAGACAAACAGCAGGCCGAGCAGCTCAGAGTCATGATCTCCTCGGCCATTTTCCGGGCCACGCTGGCCCATCACCTGGCTGAGGTGATCGAGCGCGAGGAGGTCGAGGCCTATTTCCTTACCGCTCTACTGAGGGACCTTGGCAAGTTGCTGGTGACCTTCTATCTGCCGGAGGAGGCCAGGGATGTCGATTCTCTGGTCAAGCTTGAGGGACGCGAACCGGTGCCTGCCCAGCAGAGTGTGCTGGGGGTCAGCTTTGAAAAGATAGGCATCGAGATAGCCCGCCAGTGGAACTTCCCCGACTCCCTGGTCGATAGCCTCAGGGACTGGCAGGTGGGGCGCAAGCCGACCAACCAGGTGGAGCGACGCCGTCTGGTCTGCAGCTTCGCCGATGAAGTGCTGGCGATCCTGGTCACAGCGGATGCCACCAGGGGACCGGAGTTGAAGTCGTTGGTTCACAAATATGCCATGGCGCTGAATATGAACTGGGGTGTGGTCAGCCGCATGATCCGGTGTTCGGTGGAAGAGTTCGGGGAGATGGCCAAGGTACTGACGAGCGATATTTCCCAACTCTTTGTCGACCAGCTGACGATGGCCTGCGAAAGGCTGTTGTCGGTGGCGATATCGAGCGATGAAAAGCCGGGGAACCTGCTGGAGCTCGGTGAGAGACAGATCATCGACGACAACGAAAGCCTGACTGAAACCTATTCAACCCGGAGCGGGGTCATGGCGAAGGCGGACACCTCCCAGGAGAGCACGGAAAGCCTGCTCATGGACGGTCTGAACGAGGTCACCTGCATGCTGGTGGGGGAGTACAGCATGACGGAGATTTTCAACGTGGTGCTGGAGACCATGTACCGCTCAGTCGGCTTTCACCGGGTGGTATTGGCGCTGTTGGATCGCAAGCAGGGGTGTATTTGCGGACGTCTCGGGTTCGGCGAGGCGGATGAACGCTTTATCAAGGGATTCCGGCTTCCCGTCGCCTACCACGTGGACATGTTTCATGGGGCGTTGAAGAACTCGGTTGATGTCTATATCTCCGATACGACCAGTGAAAAGATACAGGTGGAACTGCCCGAATGGTACCGGCGGATATCCGATGCCGGCTCGTTTCTGCTGTTGCCGCTGGTGATCAACCAGCGGCCGGTCGGTCTGATCTATGCCGATCACATCAAGCCGCACGGACTGAAAATCGATATCAGACGGCTGAATCTGTTGAAGTCTTTACGCAATCAGATCGTGCTCGCGGTGAGATGA
>JBNKYJ010000111.1:0-13472 GCA_050300835.1 Sedimenticolaceae bacterium | reverse complement strand
ACCGGATTCGAGGCGTAGGGTGCGGCTTGCCGCACCGGTCACGCTCACCCGACAGCGCCATCAGGTTCGGGTCTTATCGCCCTCCGCCACACTCTTGCTGGCGATTTCGAACAGATCCCGGGAGACCTCCGGCTTGGCCAGTACCCGCTCGAACTGGGCCTTCATCAGGGCCTGGCGCGATGGGTCATAGCGCCGCCAGCGGCTCATGATGCGCAACATGCGGGCGGCGACCTGCGGATTCAAGCCGTCCAGGGTCAATACCTGGTCGGTGAGGAAGCGGTATCCGGAGCCGTCCGCGGCGTGAAAACCGATCAGGTTGGCGCTGCAGAAGACCCCGATCAGACTCCGCACCTTGTTGGGATTGCGGATCGAGAAGGCGGGGTGTGTCATCAGCGCCTTCACCCGCTCCAGGGTGCCGGGCAGCCTGGCGCCGGCCTGTACCGCGAACCATTTGTCCATCACCAGCGGATCGTCGCGCCAGCGTGTCTCGAATTCGGCCAGCGCCACTTCCCGCTCGGGACAGTCCCGGTTGACCAGGGCGCCAAGGGCGGCCATGACATCGGTCATGTTGTCGGCCTGGCGGAACTGCTCCATGGCCAAATCGCGGATTTCGGGCGCGTCGAGCTGCATCAGATAGCCGAGCGCCAGGTTCTTGAGACTGCGCCTGGCCATGGAGGCAGGCGCGATATCGTAGCCACCAGAGCTCGTATTCTCCCGATAGATCTGCAGCAGATCGTCATGCAGGCGTGCAGCGAGCTGCTGCCTGAGCCACTCCCGAACCGCATGGATCGCCTCCACGTCGACCACCGCCATCTGGTCGCCCAGGGTCGATTCGGAGGGTAGGCTCAACACCTCGCTGAGCAGGGCCTTGTCGGCCTTGCGGTCATTGAGGGCCTGGGCAAAGGCGTCCACGAAGCCCGCATCAACGCTCAATGGCTCTCCGGCCTGGCGGCTGGCGACGAGCCCCATCAGGGTGCGCTGAGCCAGGGTGTGGGCGGCGTCCCAGCGGTTGAAGTCGTCCGTGTCGCGGGCCATCAGGAACATCAGTTCCTCGTCGCTGTAGTCGTAGTTCAATTTGACCGGTGCCGAGAAACCCCTCAGCAGCGACGGTACCGGCGCTTCGTTCAGGCCGATGAATTCGAACCCCTGCTCCGCCTCGGTCAGCTCCAGCACCCGGGAACTGCCCTGGGGCGTCGATTCAGCGGCCAGCTGCAGCGGCAGTTCCTCGCCATCGCGACTCAACAGGGCGGCTTCCACCGGAATGTGGAATGGCGGCTTCTCCTGCTGTCCGGGTGTATCCGGGCAGTGCTGGCTGAAGTCGAGACGATAGCTGCCCTTCTCTGCGTCGTAGGCGGAGCGAACGCTCACTTCCGGTGTACCCGCAAACCGGTACCAGTTGCGGAACTGACTCAGGTCGCGTCCGCTGGCGTCCTCCATGCAGCGCACGAAATCGTCTGTGGTCACCGCCTGGCCGTCGTGACGCTCGAAATAGAGATCGGTAGCCTTCCTATAGAGGTCCGGTCCCAGCAGGTTGGCCTGCATGCGCACCACCTCGGCCCCCTTCTCGTAGACGGTGACGGTGTAGAAGTTGTTGATCTCCATATAGCTGTCGGGACGAACCGGATGGGCCATGGGACCGGCGTCCTCGGCAAACTGGTGACTGCGCAGCAGGCGCACGTCCTCGATGCGCTTGACCCCGCGGGAGCCCATGTCGGCGGAGAACTCCTGGTCGCGAAAGACGGTCAGCCCCTCTTTCAGGCTGAGCTGAAACCAGTCGCGACAGGTGATCCGGTTGCCGGTCCAGTTGTGGAAGTACTCGTGAGCGATGACCCCCTCGATACCCTGGTAGTCCCGGTCGGTGGCGGTGTCGGGCCGGGCCAGCACGAACTTGGCGTTGAAGATGTTGAGCCCCTTGTTCTCCATCGCCCCCATGTTGAAATCGTTGACCGCCACGATCATGAAGATGTCGAGGTCGTATTCCCGACCGTATTGCTTCTCGTCCCAGGCCATGGCGTGCTTGAGCGAGCGCATGGCGTGGTCGCACTTGTCGATGTTCTCCGGCTCCACGTAGATGCGCAGGTCCACCTGCCGTCCCGAGCCGGTGGTGTAGCTGTCCTGCTGGAAACGCAGATCCCCCGCCACCAGCGCAAAGAGATAGCAGGGCTTGGGAAAGGGGTCGCGCCAGACCACCCGGTGGCGGCCGTCGGCGAGGCTCTCCTCCTCGATACAGTTGCCGTTGGAGAGCAGCACCGGGTAGCGGCTGCGGTCGGCGACGATCTCGGTGCTGAACTCGGCCATCACGTCAGGGCGATCGGCAAAGAAGGTGATGTGACGAAACCCCTCCGCCTCGCACTGGGTGCAGTACATTCCATTGGAGCGGTAGAGACCCTCGAGGCTGGTGTTTTCCTGCGGTCGGATCCTTACCCGGCTGGTGAGGGTGAACTGCGAGGGCACGGCCGCGACCCTGAGCTGACCGGCTTCGATCAGGTAGTCATCGGCGCTCAGCGGACGATCGTCCAGCGACAACTCCAGCAACTCCAGCCCCTCCCCATCCAGTATCAGTGGCGGACTGGCCTGCTCGCATGCGGGATTGCGCCGAACGAACAAGCGACTCCGCACCTCGGTCGCCTGTTCGCCCAGATCGAAGGACAGCTCGACCCGATCGATCAGGTAGTCCGGAGGCCGATAGTCCTTGAGATAGATGGTCTTGGCGGAGTCGGTGCGCATGGTGTGTCCCGGTAGTTTACGTTGCCGCGGCAGCTCGGTTGACGCGGACGATGATCAAAAAGGCTCAGTCTAATGGTGAGGGCCTATGCGGCACAATAAACCATGCCCTGTAGGGGTGAACTGCGGATCTGACCAATGATGCGTGGCACAAAACGCTGCCTGCTGCTAGGATATGGCCCATATCCCTTACACGTTTTTTCATCATTTACAAGCAGTTATCCCAATAGATCGGTTAACTGTACGAGCAAGGAATTTATCTATGCCACATGTGGTTATGTACACCACCGCCATCTGCCCCTACTGCGTGCGGGCCAAATATCTGCTGGACAACAAGGGGGTCGGCTTCGAGGAGATCCGCATCGATCACAACCCCGAGATCATGCAGGAGATGATGCAGCGCAGTAATCGCCACACCGTGCCGCAGATCTTTATCGACGACTTTCATGTCGGCGGCTACGACGACCTCGCCTCCCTGGAAATGTCCGGCCGGCTCGACGAGCTGCTGGGCATCGTCGAGGAGGAGTAGGAGCACTCCCATGACCATGGCTTCGGACAGGGTCAGACTGGACAAGTGGCTTTGGGCAGCCCGCTTCTTCAAGACCCGCCAGATTGCCAGCGAGGCGATCAACGGCGGCAAGGTCCATCTCAACGGGCAACGCACCAAGCCCGGCAAGGAGGTCAAAGTGGGTTCTCGATTAAGCATCCATACCCCAGCCGCCGAGTATGAGGTGGAGGTTCGGGTGCTGGCCGAAAAGCGACGCCCGGCATCCGAGGCACGCACCTTTTACGAGGAGACTCCAGAAAGCGTCTCACGGCGGGAGAAACTGGAGGCGGCCAAACGCCTGGAGCGACTGGCCAATCCCCGTCCTGTGCATGGCAAACTGAACAAGAAGGACCGCCGGCTGATTCACCGTTTCACCGGTAAGAGCGGGTAATTCCCATGGACCAGGATGTCTACCGTCGCACCTACCGGGAGATGAATGAGCGGCCCTGCGTCTACGAGAAGAGCCTGCTCTCGCGCAATTGCAGTTGTTCTCAGGCCAAGAAAGTCTGCATCGCCGAGCGCGAAGGCGTGCATTGCGGCAGTGACGAGGCCCAGGCACAGTGCATCGAGTTGATGGAGACGCTGCGTAAACAGGCCCGTTTCGCCCTCAAATCGAACGACAATCAAGGCATACTGCCCCACGGCAAGGCGATGCGCCTCCAGGTCGGAGGACTGCGTGGGCTGTTCCTACTGCTACACCCCGACGAAGAGGAGGCTCCGGATTGCATCGACGATGTCTACGGCCTGCTCAACCAGGCCCAAGAGTGTTTCGACGGCCTGGAAAACCTGCCCTATCAACGCCTCATCCAGCAGGTGGCCGCCTACAAGGGCCGTATCCGGGGCCAAGGAAAGCAGTGATCCGGCGTTGACCTCTCCCGACGCTGATTGACGACCCGACTGTCGTTTTCAACCCAGCAGACTCTCCAGCTTCAGGCGGAGTGGCGAGAAAACCGGCTCGAGTTTTTTGCGCATCAGGCTGCCGATGGCATCGGTCTTACTGAAAACAGGCCTGACCACCCCATAGCCAAGCCCGGAAAGCAGGTAGAGGTTATGCAGCTCTTCCGCTTTGTCAGGCACCGTCCCTATGCAGTCACTCAAAGCCGGCGGCGGTTTCGACTCGACCTGCCGCATCAGGGCTTCCAGGGTGAGATCGGGATCGCCCTCGGGCCTCAGGGGGGAGAGGTACTGCCGCACAACGTCGAGCAGGAGGGTCACCACATCCTGATTCGCCGGCTTTTCCATCACTTTCAGTACGGTCGCCAGGAAGGCCTGACCCGCTTCGGTGATGACACGCAGATACTGCTGTGCGAATGGATTTCCGGCTTCAGCCAGGCGCTGCAGCGCGGATTTCTCACCCTCACTCAAGGTCCTGGCCGCCAGCCCCACGGGCAGATCCTCAGGCCTGCTGGCCAGAAATCCCAAGTAGTAGCTGGGCTTGCGGTTGCAACGTTTCCAGAGCTCAGCCCGTTCCGTTTCGCTGATGAGCCCTGGCTGCAGTGACAGGCGCAGGTTTTCGATCATCAGCAGGGGCTCCGTCTCGAAGGGCAGATACTCGATCAGAAAGCGGGCCAGTTCAGGACCCATCGCGCCCTCGACGACGGCCGGGGTATTCAGCATCCGGCGGGCATTGTCCGGATCCTGGCAGGTCCACCAGGCGCGGCGGGCCAGTTCATCGCTGAGGCCGCTGGCGCAGGTGACGGCCACCACCGCCTCCGGCTCTCCCAGCAACAGCAGATGCTCCAGATTCTCGTCCCGGGTCTGCCCCATCCGGCTCCAGCGCTTGAGATAGATCGGATAACCTCCGGGAGAGCCCAAGACATGGCCGGAGAGGACCTCCCTTACTTTGCGTAGATAGAGATCATCGCGACAGTTGGGATTGAGCGCGACCTTGGCCTCCCCTTTTTCGGACAGGCCGTATAGGGTCATCGAGGATTCATCGATGCGGATGGCTTGCGGATTGTTGGCCAGCAATACGTTCAGGCGCAATGCGTCTTCACTGGATAGATCCATGGTCGTCTTGTGTGCTGAGGGAAGGCGCTTCGGACAGTTATTTTGCTTCTCGAAGGCCGGATGTACTCCCTATTGCACCGGCGCTTTGGGCTCGCTGTAGTTGCTGTCTTTCGGATTCAGGAAGATGAACTGTTTTTCACCGTCGTTCAGCTCAGCATAATCCATGGTCGTCTCATCCAGCAACGCATAGTACTCGGGCTCCATGATCACCGAGACACCCTCGGTATCGAACTGGATATCCTCATCCCTGGTATCGTCGAAACCCATGAGGTAGTCGAATGAACCATCCTCCTTCTGTTGTGCGGCGAAGCGCAGCGCCATGCCTTCGGTACCGCCCTGTTTGGCCGCCTGTCGAATCTGATCCGCTGCTCGAGGTGTTATCTTAAACATCTTTCACCTTTTTCGTGCCGGGTCTCCCCGCCTTGCAGGCACGCACATGTGCCACAAAACGCTCCACCCAGTCGTTGCCACCCACGTTACGCATATGCGTATAACTTGCCAGTAGGTTTTTGTAGAAATACCCGTCGTTTTGGCCGTCGATTCCCGTGCCTCTCAACACCTGGTAGGCGAAGTGACCTTGCTCGCCGGTGAAACCGCTCAGGGAAGAGTAATGAAACTCATGGGCGTGGATCACACCGTCGGTTGGGTTGCACTTGGAGGGTGGCCAGGGGCCGTTGCCCCGATCCCTCAGCCGCACATAGCCGCGACCCTGTGGCTTCTCGTGCATCTCGGTATGCGCCGGGATGACTCCTACCATTCTACATTTTTTCCCTTGCCAGGACAGACTCCGGGTCAGGTACATCAAACCGCCGCACTCGGCGTAGACCGGCCCGCCCGCCTCGATGAAGTCGGCGATGTCCTTGCGCATGGTCGTATTGGCTTCCAGTGCCTGCATTGCGGTTTCCGGGAAACCACCACCGATGAAGAGGCCGTCAACGGCAGGCAGGTCGGTGTCGTTCAGGGTGTCGAAAGGAATCACCTCAGCGCCCAACATCGCCATGCGCTCCAAATCATCCGGATAGTAGAAGCCGAAGGCCTTGTCTTTGGCGATACCAATTCTGACAGGAGCGGATGCTGTTGAATACAGGGTATTTTGTGGGGATGGAAGCGTCGTAATCGGCGCGCTGTCAGCGGCAATCCGGAGCAGACGGTCGAGATCGACCGATTGGCGCACGCTCTGCGCCAGATGCTCGATCACGGCCGCGGACGAGGCCGACTCGTTGCTCGGAATCAATCCCAGGTGGCGTTCGTCGATCTGTAGCCGCTCGTCGGCCTGCAGGGCGCCGAGAACCGGCAGATCCGTGTAGTGCTCGACCACTTCACGCAACTTGCGCTCATGACGGGCGCCACCGACCTGATTCAGGATCACTCCGGCAAAGCGCACCTGAGGATCGAATGCCTGGTAGCCCAGCAGCAAAGGCGCAATTCCCCGGGTCATGCCGCGGCAATTGATCACCAGCAGTACCGGCACACCGAGGAACACCGCCATCGCGGCATTGCTGTTCGAACCTTCGATGTCGAGGCCGTCGTAGAGTCCTTTGTTGCCTTCGATCAGGGCCATTTCCCGCCCGTGCATTCGCCTGCCGAAACAGTCCCGGATCTCTTCCCGGCTCTGGGTATAGAAATCGACGTTGTAACACGGCTTACCGGAAGCCGCACTCAACCACAACGGGTCGATGTAGTCCGGTCCCTTCTTGAAGGTCTGCAGATCGACGCCGCGTTCGACGAGGGCGCGCGCAAGACCGATAGAGACTGTCGTCTTGCCGGAGGACTTATGGGCGGCAGAGATATAGATAGCAGACACGTCAGCAACCTAGGGCCTGATAACACTCATCCCACAGGCACTGCTGGGACCGTTTTCGTCCGCCAAGGCGGAATGTGCGATGTGTGGTCATTATTGATGAGTGAATGATAACGCCACCGGGTGGAAAATGCGTGCGGTGTCCCGCCCTTCGATTGACGCCTGAAAACCTACCGGCAAACTTCTCTCCTTGCGCCTTGATCGGGGTCTTTTCAGGCGCAACAGCCGTGCTGACAGGCCCTCGCCCGAGAAACGAAAAAATCCACCACCGGCAACCGGTGGTGGATTTCATCAGACATGACCGGCCGACGCTTGCGCTCAGCTGGCAGTGTCCTCCAGGGTTTCCGGGAAGACCTTGAACACTCGGGCGCCGATCGCCACCATGGCCAAGGCTACGGCAATACCCGCAACGCCCAGGGCCGCTTCGGGGAACGTCGGGGTGTAGGCGGCCACCGAACCGTCAAAGAAACCGCTCTCCAGCACCTCCTTACCGGGGAACATGTTCATGGGGAAGGCCTGCCCCCCGATAACGATGACGTAGATCTGGAAGAAGCCGCCGATCAGCACCGCGATCGAAGCCGCCGCGATGGCCCAGCGCGAATTACTGAAGGCCGGGGAGTAGATCAGGAACAGGGGCAGCACGCTGCCGATGAGCACCTGACCTATCCAGAACATCTGTGTGTAGATACCGCCATCCAGCAGGATGAAGCGCTCGATGCCGTGATGCTGGGTCACGTACAGATTCGTCAAATTGTAGACCAGGGTGAAATAGAGCACCGCGCCGACGAAGACACCGAGCAGGTTCTTCAGTTTGGCCAGTCGGTAGTCACCGATCTCCCGGTCTCCCCAGATGTAGGCGGCGATCAGCGTGATGATGAAAAAGGCCAGCCCGTAGCTGAAGGACATGATGACGAACATCGGTGCCATGATGGCTGCGTCATAGGCTTCGCGGGCAACCAGAAAACCGAAGATGGAGCCAGTACCGGTGGTCAGCGCGATACGCCAGAAGAAGGCGGCGAAACCGACGGGACGGCTGAATTTGTTGACCGTACGGTCCATCATGGTCCAAAGATAGACGCCGACGATGGCAAAGAAGCCGCTGTAGAGAATAACGTTCCAGGCGAAGATCGACTTGAAGTTGTACTGGGTCATGGCCACGATCAGGCGATCGGGACGTCCCAGATCCAGTACCAGTACCATCAGGCCGCCAGCCAGAAGACCGATCGCCAGAAGACCGGAATATCGGCCCAGCGGCTTATACAGAGGACCGCCGAAGACGGAGCCGATGGAAGCCACATTGAGCGCGCCCGAGGCCGCCACAATAAGAAAGATGGCGAACACATGAGGCAATCCCCAGACCACCTGGTTGCTCATACCGGTCACCCAGTGACCGTTGTGCTCCATATAGAAGGCCGCACCGAGCCCCAGGGCGATGAAGGCGCCCAACAGTGTCAGTCCCATCCAGAACCGCACGGGTGAGCCGCAGTAGAGCTCTCTGTAATACATCTTAGTCATCTATACCAGCCCCTTGCAGATCACAGGTTGAAGTAGCGAACCCCGGTGTTCAACTCGAGGTCGGCCCGGATCTGCGTTGAGTTGTATTTTTTCAGTGCCTGACTGATCTCACTGTTGGGATCCTTGAGATCACCGAACAGGATGGCGCCGTGTCCTTCTTTGGTACAGGCTTCCTGACAGGCTGTCTGCATCACACCTTCGTCCAGGCGATGCACGCACAGGGTGCAGGACTCGACGCATCCCTTGCCGCGAGGTGCACTGACCGCCTGGTCACTCAGGGCTTCGTGGACGAAAGAACGCGCCTTGTAGGGACAGGCCATCATGCAGTAGCGGCAACCGATGCAACGATGCCGGTCGACCAGCACGATACCGTCAGCACGCTTGAACGATGCCGTGGTGGGACAGACATCCACACAGGGAGGATGCTCGCAGTGCTGGCACATCATGGGCAGACGACTGATGTGGCCGGTCTGTTTATCCTTGAGCTTGACGGTGCGGATCCACACCGCATCGGTCGCGGGACGATCGTGGCCGACGATATTGTGCTCTTCGTTGCAGGCATCGACACAGGCAGTACATCCGTCCGCGCACTTGTTGGCATCGATCACCATGCCCCAGCGATGCTTGCTCGACGCACCTTCGGTCTGCTTATCGCTCGCAGCAACAGCTTGCAGAATCACGCCGGGTGCAATGGTTACCGCACCTGCCGCAGCGATGGCGCCACCGATAAACTTCCGGCGCTCCATGGTTGGCTGGTCACCCTTATTGCTCATCATCAGTCTCTCTGTAAGCCTGCTGGCTGGATGTCGTATAGAACCCCATGACTCTCAGGCATGTGGTAGCTATAGCCAGCGTTTTTAGGTTCCGGCGTCGTGCGATGGCACTGAAAACAGGCCGGACTCACCGCAACGTAACTGTGGCAGGATTGGCAGAACTGCCCTTCGGCATCGACCGGGACCGGCTTACCGGTCTCGTCGGTGCCCGCATGACAGTCGATACACTGCTCCAGGCTGAACTGCAGACCCCGTTCTCCGTCCCGCACGGTCAAATCGCGATCGTGCTTGAGGAAATCCATGTGATTACGACGCATCACCTGGGTGGGTGCGACACAATGGTCCATGTTCTCAGCTTTCGAGCCCTTGGTTACATGGGAATTTTCTGCTGTCGCCTGCATGGCAGGGATGAGTACCGCTGCCAGCAGGACAAGCAGGTTCCGTTTGCTGATGAGTGAACTTCGCATCTCAGCTCCTATTCACCTAACCCCATCTGGATATAGCCGGTCGGGCAGACATCGGTACAGACGTGGCAACCGATACACTTGTTGTAGTCGGTATCCACGTAGCGACCGGTGGTTGCCACGTTCTTCTTCACACGGAAGACCGCATCCTGGGGACAGAAGACCACACAGTTATCGCACTCGAAGCACATGCCACAGCTCATGCAGCGCTTGGCCTCGGCTTGCGCCGCCTCCTGGTCCAGACCGTTCATACGCTCTTTGAAGTGGTGCAGCACTTCATCGGCGGAAGGCACATCCTCCGAACGCAGCAGACGCGGGGTGAAACTGAAGTGTCCGAGGAACAGGTCGTCGGCGGGTATCACTTCCTGGCGCGAGCGGTCCTCGTAGTTGTGCACCGCGTATTTGGCGTCGGAAGTACCGCGCAGATCGCCCTGGGTCTTGTCGAAGTGCTCGGGTTCGAGGTGTACCTCTTTCAGCTTGTCGAGCAGATCGAAGTGGTGTACGTCGACCTTCGGACGCTTGGCCAGCTCCTGATTGTTCAGGTAGCCATTAATGCTTTCGCAGGCGATCGAAGCCTGGCCGATAGCGGTGGTCAGCAGGTGCGGACGGATGATGTCACCGGCCACGAAATGACCCGGCTTGCCAGGCACCTGGTAGAACTTGTCGGCATCCACCAGGTTTCTGTCGTTGGCCATATCCTCGAGGCCTTCCATATCGGCGCTCTGGCCGATAGCGGAGACGATGAGATCAGCCTCCAGCACCCGCTCGGTGCCCTCGGTGGGGATCGGGGTCATGCCGTCCATGGTGCAGTCGCAGACTTTGAGGCCGGTGGCGCGGCCGTCGGCACCCAGGATAACCTCCAGCGGCATCACACCGTCGAGGATCTCACAGCCCTCGTGCAGGGCATCGTGGATTTCGTGCTGGGCAGCGAACATCTTGTCCTTGGTGAACAGCGAGGTCAGGGTCGCGGCGGCAGGCTCGGCGCCTTCGGCCAGGGCATCGTCCTGGCTGATCGAGGTGTCGAGCACCACGTCTTCGGGCTTGCCGGCGGCGGCATTGGTGCCGAGGCGACGGGCCACGGAGATCACGTCGATGGAGGTGTCACCACCACCGATACACACCACTTTCTTGCCGGTGACCTTCATGCGGCCCTCATTGAAGGCCTTGAGGAAAGCCACACCGGAGACACAGTTGGAGGTACCGACCCAGCCATCGACCGGCAGGTCGCGGCCATTCTGGCAGCCCAGTGCCCAGAGGATGGCATCGTGCTCTTTTTCGATGTCGGCGACGGGGATATCGACACCGACCTTGACACCGGTTTTGGTTTCGACGCCCATGTCGACGATACGCTGGATCTCGGCCGCCAGCTTGTCGCGCGGAATACGGTAGTTGGGGATGCCGTAGCGCATCATGCCGCCGAGCTCGGGATCCTTCTCGAAGACGGTGACGCCGTGACCCATTTTGCGCAGTTGGAATGCGGCCGCCATGCCGGCAGGCCCGCCACCGATAACGGCCACTTTCTTGCCGGTGTCCGCGCCGGGGGTGAACTTGAAGCCCCGCTCGATGGCGGTATCGCCGATGTACTGCTCGACCGCATTGATACCGACGAAGTCTTCCACCTCGTTCCGGTTGCAGCCATCCTGGCAGGGGGCGGGACAGACACGACCCATCATCGAGGGGAAGGGGTTGGCTTCGACCGCACGCTCGAAGGCGTACTGCTGCCAGTCCATGCCCTCGGCTGGTTTCTCCTGCTCACGGACGATGGCCAGCCAGCCGCGAATGTCGTGACCGGAGGGGCAGCTGCCCTGACAGGGAGGCGTACGTGCAATGTAGGTAGGGCACTTGTAGGAGGTGTCTTCGCGGAAGATCTTGTCGCCCCAATCTTCCCACTCGTTGTCGCCATCCTCGAAACGGCGCCAGGTAATCTTTTTCATCTCTTCACTAGGAGTGGCCATTTTCAGTCTCCTTTCGGTACTTGTCTTGGTCGTGCCCTACCCTCGGGTAGGCGTAGTTGTTCGCGCTAGAAATCGATAAAACTATTCGTCGTCGTCATCCTCGCCATAGCCCGGCGCTTCTTCAGGGGGCGTCTTGCGATTCAGCACGATCGCGTTGCTGACCAGCTGATGGACGCTGACGATCTGGAACATGTCCATCCCGTAATAGGGGAACACTTTCGTGAACTGGCTCTTACAGATGGCGCAGATCGCCGCAAGATGCGTGACGCCCTTCTCCTCCATGACGTTCTTGAACGCGGTCATGCGCGGCTTGGCGCCCTTGACCCGGACCTCCATGAGATCGTCGGTCAGCAGTCCGCCACCCCCTCCGCAGCAGAAGGTGCGTTCGTGGATGGTGTCCCACTCCATGTCGTGGTAGTTGTTGACCACCGCCTTGATGACTTTGCGCGGGATCTCGAACTGACCACCCGGCTTGTCGCCCATGCGCGAGGCGCGGGCCACGTTGCAGGAGTCGTGGAAGGTGATCGACATGTCGTCGTTTTCGGACTTGTCGAATTCCAGGGTCCCTTTCTCGATCTCGTTGAGGGTGAACTCACAGATGTGCTGTGGCACCGGGTAGTCGGGATCGAGAAAATCGAAGGGACCGGCCAGGGTATTGAGGAAGCTGTAGGCGATACGCCAGGCGTGGCCGCACTCGCCGAAGACGATGCGTTTGACGCCGAGCTCCAGGGCCGCCTCGCGGATGCGCAGGGAGACCCGGCGCATGTTCTCGTAGCTGCCGATGAACATGCCGAAGTTACCGGCCTCTGAGGCCTTGGTCGAGAGGGTCCAGCTGACGCCCGCTTCGTGAAATACCTTGCCGTAGCCGATCAGTCCGTCCACGTGCGGCTCGGCGAAGAAGTCGGCGGAGGGGGTAACCAGCAGAATGTCCACACCCTTCTGATCCAGGGGATATTTGACCGCCACTTCGTCATCGTCGTACACATCCTCTTCGAGACCTTCGAGGGTGTCGGCGATCGCCGGGCCGGGCAGACCCAGGTTGTTACCGATCTTGTGCACCTTGCCGATGATCTCGTTGCAGTACTTCTGGCCCACGCCAATGGAGTCGAGGATCTCCCTGGCGGCCATGGAGATCTCTGCGGTGTCGATGCCATAGGGGCAGAACACGGAACAGCGACGGCACTGGGAGCACTGATGGAAATAGCTGTACCACTCGTCGACGACCTCGTCGGTCAAATCGGCAGCGCCGACCAGCTTGGGAAAGTACTTGCCGGCGAAAGTGAAATATCGGCGGTAGACCTTGCGCAACAGATCCTGCCGGCCGACCGGCATGTTTTTCGGATCTTTGGTGCTGAGAAAATAGTGGCACTTGTCGGTGCACGAACCGCATTTCACACAGGCATCCATAAATACCTGGAACGAGCGGTAGCGGCTCAGCAGGTCTCCCATCTTGTCGATGGCGACCTCTTTCCAGTTTTCGACCTTCTCACCGGGAAAACCCAAATCTTGATTGTGCTCCGGCTTGGCCTTGAAGCAGGTCACGTGCTCCATGGTGCCTTCGACCAGTTTGGGGACCTCGATGTACTCGGTCAGCTCCGGTGTTTCGAATTCAGCTCCAGCCATTTCTAACCCTCATCGGCCAAGCGTTTGCATTAGGATTCTTCGAGTTTCCGCGCCCACTCG
>JBNKYJ010000110.1:0-9300 GCA_050300835.1 Sedimenticolaceae bacterium | reverse complement strand
AGATAAGCGGTCCGATTACATCCGTTGCTGATCCTTGCATTCCCTCTCCCCTCGCGGGAGAGGGCCGGGGAGAGGGGGATAAAAACCGCGAGCACAGCGAACACCTCCACTCAAAACTAAAAACTCATAACTCAAAATTCCTATGCGTTTTCCTCCGCGGCAAACAGCGAATCCAGCTTCTGCTCGAAATCGTGGTAGCCAAGATAGTCGTAGAGATCCATCCGGCTCTGCATGGTGTCAATGACGTTCTTCTGCGTGCCTTCGGTGCGCAGGCTCCTATAGACGTTCAGCGCGGCTGCGTTGGCGGCGCGGAAGGCGCTCAGCGGGTAGAGGGCGATACTGACCCCGGCGCTCGCCAGTTCATCGACCGTGAACAGCGGAGTGGAACCGAACTCGGTGATGTTGGCCAGTACCGGCACCTTCACCGCGGCGACGAACTTCCGATACTGGTCGAGTTCGGTCATGGCCTCGGGGAAGATCATGTCGGCCCCCGCCTCGACGCAGGCGCAGGCCCGATCGATGGCCGACTGCATGCCTTCGACGGCCAGCGCGTCGGTACGCGCCATGACCACGAAGTCGTCGTCCAGCTTGGCGTCCACCGCCGCCTTGATGCGGTCGACCATTTCGGATTGAGGCACGATCGCCTTGTTGGGGCGGTGGCCGCAGCGCTTCTGCTGCACCTGGTCCTCGATATGCACCGCCGCGGCGCCGAACTTGTTCATGCTGCGGATGGCCCGAGCGATGTTGAAGGCGCCGCCCCAGCCGGTGTCGATGTCGACCAGCACCGGCAGCTCGGTGACGTCGGTGATGCGGCGCAGGTCGGTCAGCACGTCCTCCATGGTGGTGATGCCCAGATCGGGGATACCGCAGGAGCCGGCGGCTACGCCGCCGCCCGAGATGTAGAGGGAACGGTAACCGGAAGCCTCTGCCAGGCGGGCGTGATAGGCGTTGATGGCGCCCACGCACTGCAGTGGCTTCTCCTGCTCGATGGCGGCGCGGAATCGGGCGCCTGGGGTTTGACGGTTGGTCATTTCATATCCTCGATAAGATTAAAATCAGTTGTGAGTTTTTAGTGATGAGTTTTGAGTTGATGAGTGCGCTTTGCGCAGGCTGTTGTTATCCCCCTCTCCCTGGCCCTCTCCCGCGAGGGGAGAGGGGACGTGCTTTACGAGTGCTTCGAAAGCGTCCAGTCAGGATGCTGAGAGCAGCTATCCGGTTACATCCATTCCCGATCCGTGCATTCCCTCTCCCCTCGCGGGAGAGGGCCAGGGAGAGGGGGAATCAAAAACCGCTAGCGTAGCGAATACCTCAACTCAAAACTAAAAACTCATCACTCAAAACTCCCATTTCATAGTTTCTCCAAAAGCAGTTCTTCCACGTTACGGCGGGAAGAGCGAATGTGTTGCCGCATCAGCAGCTCCGCCATCTCTGCGTCATGGCTGGCGATGGCGTTGAGCAGGTAGTGGTGCTCCTCGTAGGCCTGTTGGGAACGCTTGCTGCGCATGCCGAACTGGTAGCGGTACATGCGCAGCAGGTGGTAGAGATCGTTGCAGAGCAGGGCGATCAGCTGCTGGTTCCTGCTGCCCTGAACGATGCGGTAGTGGAAATCGAGATCGCCCTGCTTCTGGAAATAGGCCTGGCCGTGCTGCTCGGCGATCTGCTCGCCGTGCTGTTCCAGCAGGACCTTCAGTTCCTCGATTTCCCGCTCGGTCATGTTCTGCGCCGCCAGACGGGCCGCCATCCCCTCCAGGGCCTCGCGCAGCTGAAAGATCTCGATCAGCTGCTCGTAGGAGAGGGTCACCACGCGCGCGCCCAGGTTGGGTTTGCGCTCCACCAGCTTGCGCGCCTCCAGGCGGGCGATGGCCTCGCGCAGGGAGCCGCGACTGACCCCGTGCTGGCGCGCCAGCTCCGGTTCGCTGATCTTGCTGCCCTGGGGGATCTCCCCCTCGACGATGGCCCGCTGCAGGGCATCGAAGAGGCGGTCGGTCAGGGTGATGTTGACCGGCTCAGTCGTGTTGATGGTTGAGCTGTTTTGCATGGGCGTATGGTTTTTAAAAGTTTTGAGTTTTTAGTGATGAGTTTTGAGTTGAGGTGTGTGCTTTGCGCACGCTGTTCATGTCCCCCCCTCCCTGGCCCTCTCCCGCGGGGGGAGAGGGGACGCTCTGTTTGAGTGCATCGATAACATCCAGTCAGGGTGTCGTAACAAGCCTTCCGGTTTCATCCCCTGCTGATCCGTGCATTCCCTCTCCCCTCGCGGGAGAGGGGGTCAAAAAAACGGAGCGTAGCGAATACCTCAACTCAAAACTAAAAACTCATCACTCAAAACTGATTCAATTCCTGGCGTACCCGATCTCTTGCAGCGAGGTCGAGATCTCATCCAGAATCGCCGGGTCGTCGATGGTGGCCGGCATCTTCCAGGTCTCTCCGTCTGCGATCTTCACCATGGTGCTGCGCAGGATCTTGCCGGAGCGGGTCTTGGGCAGGCGCTTGACGATGGTGATGTGTTTGAAGGCCGCGACCGGGCCGATCTGTTCGCGCACGCGCTTGACCATCTCGGCGGTGAGCTCGGCAGCGGGACGGTCGACCCCCGATTTCAACACCACCAGTCCCAGCGGCAACTGGCCCTTGAGATCGTCGTGGACGCCGATGACGGCACACTCGGCCACGTCGGGATGGCCCGCCAGCACCTCTTCCATCTGGCCGGTGGAGAGGCGGTGGCCGGCCACGTTGATGACGTCGTCGGTGCGGCTCATGATCCAGAGGTAGCCGTCCTCGTCCTTGTAGCCGGCGTCGCCGGTCAGGTAGTAGCCTGGGTGGGCGCGCAGATAGGCGTCGACGAAGCGCTGCTCGTTGTTCCACAGGGTCGGCAGGCAGGAGGGGGGCAGTGGCAGCTTGATGACGATGTCGCCCATCTGGCCGGCGGCCTTCTCCTGGCCCTGGTCGTCGAGGATGCGCACGTCGTAGCCGACCATGGACACGGTGGGCGAACCGGCCTTCACCGGCATCGGCTCGATGCCCATGGGATTGGCGGCGATGCCCCAGCCGGTCTCGGTCTGCCACCAGTGGTCGATGACAGGCTTTTGCAGCATGGTCTCGGCCCAGTGCAGGGTGTCGGGGTCACAACGCTCACCGGCCAGGAACAGGGACTGCATGCCGCTCAGGTCGTAGCGCGACATGTAGGCGCCCTGGGGATCCTCCTTCTTGATAGCGCGGAAGGCGGTGGGGGCGGTGAAGAGCACCTTCACGCCGTACTCGCTGATGACCCGCCAGAAGGCGCCCGGATCGGGGGTGCCCACCGGCTTGCCTTCGTACATGATGGTGGTGCAGCCGGCCAGCAGGGGGCCGTAGACGATGTAGCTGTGGCCCACCACCCAGCCCACGTCGGAGGCGGCCCAGTAGACGTCGCCCGGCTCCACGTTGTAGATGTGCTTCATCGACCAGAGGATGGCGGTGGCGTGACCGCCGTTGTCACGCACCACGCCCTTGGGCTGGCCGGTGGTGCCTGAGGTGTAAAGGATGTAGAGCGGATCGGTGGCCTCCACCGGTACGCAGTCGGCGGGAGTGGCGGCCTCGAGGGCTGCATCCCAGTCCAGATCGCGGCCTTCTTTGAGTTCCGCGACAAGCTGGGGGCGCTGCTTGATGATGCAGGTCTCGGGTTTATGTTTCGCGATCTCGATCGCCTCGTCGAGCAGCGGCTTGTAGGCCACCTGGCGGCTGGGTTCGATGCCGCAGGAGGCGGAGAGCACCATCTTCGGCTGGCAGTCGTCGATACGGGTAGCCAGCTCTTTCGCCGCGAAGCCGCCGAATACCACGGAGTGGATGGCGCCGATGCGGGCGCAGGCCAGCATGGCCATGGCGGCCTCGGGGATCATCGGCATGTAGATGATGACCCGGTCGCCCCTGCCGACGCCGTTGGCGGAGATGGCGCCGGCCAGCCTGGCTACGGTGTCACGCATCTCCTGATAGGTGTAGCTGCGCTTCTGGTCGGTCACCGGGCTGTCGTAGATCAGGGCCAGACGGTCACCCTCTCCTGCCTCTACATGGCGATCGAGGGCGTTGTAACAGGTGTTGAACTGTCCGCCGGGAAACCAGCGCGGGGTGGGTTTGGCCTCGCTGTCGAGCACCTTGTCCCAGGGTTTGTGCCAGTAGAGGGCCTGGGCGGCCTCGCCCCAGAACTCCTCAGGATTTTCGAGTGAGTGTTGATAGATCTCGGCATAGCTGGGCATGTTGAGCTCCTTTGGACTGATCTGCGCGTGTGTCGCTCAAAGTGTCGACAGTTTTTGGTGTTAATAGGCAGAAAGTGGTCTATTTATAGACGACAAAACGTAATGTGTCGACACTTTGGGGTATTGTTTTTTTCTATTCCCATTCCCGTTTCCTTAGACATGGGGCATTTAAGGTGCCTGCCGCGTCGACGGCGCGTGGTCGATGTTTCGCTACGGCAAGCCGCACCCTACAGACAAACGAGGGGTAGGGTGCGGCTTGTCGCACCAGCACGGGCGATAGAGGGGGCTCTATCTGAAGAGTTGGGAGATCTGCTTGAAATTGGGCTGGGAGGCGCCGCCCATCCACTCGAAGGCGACCGATTCGCTGTTGGTGATCTGAACGCCACCCTGGCGCATGCGGCTGAGTGCGTTCATTCGGTGCAGGGTGTTGCGTGAGGCAATGGCATCGTCCACTACGAAGACCTGGTATCCCCACTGCTGGAGTCCGGAGGCGGTCTGGAGTATGCAGATATGGGCCTCGAGCCCGACAATGACGACCTGCTTGCGCTGCTCGTGTTGCCCCAGTTCCTCCTCGAAACCCGGCGCGGTGCAGCAGGAAAAGGTCATCTTGTCCTTGGCTATGGTGTGCTTGGGCAGATGTTGGGTGATCTCCGGCAGCGTGTTGCCGAGCCCCTTGCCGTAGTGTTCAGAGAGGATGACGGGGATCTCGAGCAGGTTGGAGGCCTTGCTGAGACGAATGATGTTGGAGACCATCAGGTCCCGGTCGGACTTGGGCATGGCCCTGACCAGCTTCTCCTGAGTATTGATGATCAGCAGCTGGCTGGTGTTGGCGTGAGTGATGGGCAGGGTGTTTTTGCTGTTGCTCATGATCGTCCTCCGTTGTGACTCGCCGGGCCTGGTGGTCGATCATGAAGCCGGCACCGGCGATTAGAATTCGAATGTCCGGGGCGCCTCCGCATTGGTCAGCGGCTTGATATCGGTCTCGAAGACTCCTTCCTCGCTGAAAGCTGTCTTGGAGGTGCGGGTGATCAACATCGCCTCCATTGCCGGTGGGGTGCCAATGACGACGAACAGACGCCCGCCGATGCGCAGTTGCTGGCGAAAGATCTCCGCCTGTTCGCTGGTGGCCACCGAGCCGGTGACGGCGATGACGTCGAAGGGGCCCTCCTCGAGGGAATCGGCGAGCGCATCGCCGGTCTTCAGTAGGACATTGGTGATGCCCAGCTGCTGCAGCTTGTCGGCCGCGCCCTGGGAGAACTCCTCGTGGAAATCGATACTCACCACGCGCTGGCAGAGACGTGCCAGACAGGCGGTCAGGTAGGCGCTGCCGGTACCCACCTCCAGCACCTGATCGCTGGATTGCAGGTCGAGCGCCTGCATCAGCCGCGCCTCCACACGGGGAAACATCATGTGCTCGCCATGGGCCAGCGGTATCTCGATGTCGGCATAGGCCAGGGCCTTGTAGGCATCGGGCACGAAGGCATCCCGCGGCAGGCTCTCCATCAGCCCCAGCACCCGCGGGTCGATGACCTCCCAGGGGCGGATCTGCTGCTGGACCATGTTGAAGCGGGCCTTCTCGACACTCTGAGCCATCATGTGGGATATCCTGGTTTGTCTCATGGTTTATGGGGGCGGACGGTTAAGACTACGGATTTTGTTCCCACTGGGCAAGATTGGGAAGCTTGCCCAGTGGGCTTCACAGGTCGGTCAGTCACACCGGCTCGATCGATCACTGAGCGGGGCCTCAAGCCCCCGGTGCTGATTCCTTACCCGGGGTGTAACCTTAGGATGGTTACTGATAACGATCCTCGAATGCTCGCCCAGGGATGATTTCCGGCTGTGCGCATCGACAAATCGTGGGTTAGGAAAGCGACTTGGAACAGGTCGTACTATCTGCCGGATAGCAAGGATATGCCAAATAGAATCGTTGTTTTCTCCCTGTTGGTGCTGTTGTCGATTCATGGTCCTGTTTGGGCCGGGGTGGGTGTCGGCGGGCAAGCTGCCTCCATACCGCCAGCCAAGGGGCTGTTTCTATTCGAGCATGACGGTCGCACAAGATCCTACTTTCTCTATCTGCCGTCGTCCGCTTCGAGGTCGCAGCCCGTGCCGCTGCTGCTGGCGCTGCATGGCGGGGGCGGTTCGGCGAAAAGGTGGCCCGCCTACACCAACGGCTGTTTCGAGCGCTTGGCGGAGAAGCAACCCTTTCTGCTTGTCTATCCCGAGGGCGTGGAGGGGCATTGGAACGACGGCAGAGACTATCCGTCATCCTATGCGCACAGAAACCAGATCGACGATCTGGGGTTTCTCACCGAGTTGATCGACACTCTGGTGACGGCCTATCCCGTAGACAGGAGTAGGGTCTATGTGGCGGGGGTCTCCAATGGGGGCATGATGACGCACTTTCTGGCCGGCCGGGCCTCGGAGCGGATAGCGGCGATCGCCACCGTGATTGCGAGCGTGCCGGAAAACCTCAGCGGCAGGCTGCACCCCTCGACTCCGGTTTCCGTGTTGATGATCAATGGAACAAAGGATCCGCTCGTCCCCTGGGACGGAGGGATGGTCACATTCGGCAGGCGGGAAAACGGCAGGGTCCTCTCGGTGGATGAGACGGTGAGGTTCTGGGTCGAACAGAATCGTTGCGACACCGACCCCGGGATCATTGAATTGCCGGACCTGGACCGCAGCGACGGCACCCACGTCAGCAAGACGACCTATGGCGCGTGCGAGCGGCACACGGAGGTGGTCCTCTACAGCATATTCGAAGGGGGACACACCTGGCCGTCTCATGGGAGGAAGCGCGGTTTGCTGCGCAAGCTGCTCATTGATCCCCTGGTCGGAAGGCAGTCCGGGGATATCGACGCCTGTGAGGTGATCTGGGATTTTTTCGCGTCCCACCCTCGGCAATGACAGACCCACTTTGTTCGTGTGGCAGTGGGCTTTTCCCCTCTCTGCGTGGGGGAACCGGCAGGATGCGGAGAATTGCAATGGCCGGGGCCTGTTTTATACTGTCCCTTTCCACGGGCTGGGGGTGTTCGCTGCGTCAAACGCCGCGGGCTGAGAGATACCCTTATCACCTGATCCGGTTCATACCGGCGTAGGGAAGCTGGAGACCCGCCGGGTTCGTGCTTCCCCGCCGCAGCGAGGACTCACGCATGAGCGCCATTCCAGAAGATTTCATCCAGAAGACCGCCCACCTCTCGGAAGAGGTGACGCGCCCCTTCTACAAATCCCGCAAGATCTACCTGGAGGGCTCCCGTCCCGACATCCGGGTGCCGATGCGCGAGATCAGCCAGGACCCCACCGCCGCGAGCTTCGGTGCCGAGGAGAACCCGCCGATCCCGGTTTATGACACCTCCGGCCCCTTCACCGATCCCGAGCGCAAGATCGACCTGATGCAGGGCATGCCCGAGCTGCGCACCCGCTGGATCGAGGAGCGTGACGACACCGACTTGCTCGACGGCCCCACCTCGGAGTATGGCCGCGCACGCCAGGACGATCCCGAGCTGGCCAAGCTGCGTTTCGAGCACATCCGCGCGCCGCGCCGGGCCAAGCCGGGCCGCAACGTGACCCAGATGCACTATGCCCGCCAGGGCATCATCACCCCGGAGATGGAGTTCGTCGCCATCCGCGAAAACTGCCGGCTGCAGGAGCTGCGCGCCGATCCCCGCTACGCCAAACTGCTGCGCCAGCACGCAGGCCAGGCCTTCGGCGCCAACATCCCCGACCAGATCACCCCCGAGTTCGTGCGCCAGGAGCTGGCCGCCGGCCGCGCCATCCTGCCGGCCAACATCAACCATCCGGAGCTGGAGCCGATGATCATCGGCCGCAATTTCCGGGTCAAGATCAACACCAACATCGGCAACAGCGCCATCACTTCATCCATCCAGGAGGAGGTGGAGAAGATGGCCTGGTCGGCCCGTTGGGGCGGAGACACCCTGATGGACCTCTCCACCGGCGACAACATCCACGAGACCCGCGAGTGGATCCTGCGCAATGCCCCGATGCCGATCGGTACCGTGCCCATCTACCAGGCCCTGGAGAAGGTCAACGGCAAGGCCGAGGAGCTGACCTGGGAGATCATGCGCGACACCCTGATCGAACAGGCCGAGCAGGGGGTCGACTACTTCACCATCCATGCCGGGGTACTGCTGCGCTACGTGCCGCTGACCGCCGAGCGGGTCACCGGCATCGTCTCCCGCGGTGGCTCGATCCTGGCCAAGTGGTGCCTGGCGCACCACCAGGAGAACTTCCTCTACACCCACTTCGAGGAGATCTGCGAAATCATGAAGGCCTACGACGTGGCCTTCTCCCTCGGCGACGGCCTGCGCCCCGGCTGCCTGGCCGACGCCAACGACGCCGCCCAGTTCGGCGAGCTGGAGACCCTCGGCGAGCTGACGAAGATCGCCTGGGAGCACGACGTGCAGGTGATGATCGAGGGCCCCGGCCACGTGCCGATGCAGATGATCAAGGAGAACATGGACAAGGAGCTGGAAGACTGCTTCGAAGCCCCCTTCTACACCCTGGGGCCCCTGGTGACCGACATCTCCCCCGGCTACGACCACTTTTCCTCCGGCATCGGTGCGGCGCAGATCGGCTGGTACGGCACCGCCATGCTCTGCTACGTCACGCCGAAGGAGCACCTGGGTCTGCCCAACAAGGAGGACGTGCGCGAGGGCATCATCGCCTACAAGATCGCCGCCCACGCCGCCGATCTGGCGAAAGGCCACCCGGCCGCGCAGGCCCGCGATAACGCGATGTCCAAGGCGCGTTTCGAATTCCGCTGGGAGGACCAGTTCAATATTTCGCTGGATCCGGAAAAGGCCCGTTCCTTCCATGACGAAACGTTACCGAAGGAATCGGCCAAGATTGCCCATTTCTGCTCGATGTGCGGTCCCCATTTCTGCTCGATGAAGATCAGTCAGGACGTACGCGATTATGCCGCGGAAAAAGGCATCGGGGAGACGGAAGCGCTGCAACAGGGAATGGACGAAAAATCGCATCAATTCCTGGAGGAAGGGGCCGATATCTACCACAAGGTTTAACGGCGACTACAAAAAGGGTGCAGCGATGCACC
>JBNKYJ010000109.1:0-9746 GCA_050300835.1 Sedimenticolaceae bacterium | reverse complement strand
GTGGTCTGCCACGACATCCTGGGCCAGACCGCCCTGGTCGACCTGGCGGGGCTACGCGACGCCATCGCCGACAAGGGGGGCGACCCGGCCAAGGTCAATCCGGTGGTGCCAACCCAGCTCATCGTCGACCACTCCCTGGCGGTGGAACACGCCGGTTTCGAGCCGGACGCCTTCGAAAAGAACCGGGCCATCGAGGATCGCCGCAACGAGGACCGCTTCCACTTCATCGACTGGACCAGGACCGCCTTCGACAACGTGGATGTGATTCCGGCCGGCAACGGCATCATGCACCAGATCAACCTGGAGAAGATGTCACCGGTGATCCAGGCCCGGGACGGTGTAGCCTTCCCCGACACCTGCGTCGGCACCGACAGCCACACCCCCCACATCGACGCCCTGGGTGTGATCGCCATCGGCGTCGGCGGCCTGGAGGCGGAGACAGTGATGCTCGGCCGGCCCACCATGATGCGGCTGCCGGAGATCGTCGGCGTCAGGCTGACCGGCAAACGCCAGCCCGGCATCACCGCCACCGATATTGTACTGGCACTGACCGAGTTCCTGCGTAAGGAACGGGTAGTCTCCGCCTATCTGGAGTTCTATGGCGAAGGGGTCGAAAGCCTCACCCTCGGCGACCGCGCCACCATTTCCAACATGACTCCCGAGTTCGGCGCTTCCGCCGGTCTCTTCTATATCGACAGCCAGACCATCGACTACCTCAAGCTGACCGGCCGCGAGCCGGAGCAAGTCGAACTGGTGGAGAACTACGCCAAGACCACCGGCCTCTGGGCCGATGAATTGAAACACGTAGAGTACGAACGCGTGCTGGAGTTTGATCTCTCCAAGGTCGAACGCAACATGGCCGGACCGTCGAACCCCCACCGTCGCCTGCCCACCAGCGCCCTGCACGAGCGTGGTATCGCAGTGGATCTGGACAAGGCACTGGCCGAAGAGCAGACAGGCAAGATGCCCGACGGCGCGGTGATCATCGCCGCCATCACCAGCTGCACCAACACCTCCAACCCGCGCAACGTGGTGGCCGCCGCCCTGTTGGCGCGCAACGCCAATACCCTGGGGCTGCAGCGCAAACCCTGGGTCAAGTCATCCTTCGCCCCCGGATCCAAAGTGGCGAAGCTCTATCTCGAAGAGGCGGGTCTTCTACCTGAGCTGGAGCAGCTCGGCTTCGGCATCGTCGCCTACGCCTGTACCACCTGCAACGGCATGAGCGGCGCGCTGGATCCGAAGATCCAGCAGGAGATCATCGAGCGCGACCTCTACGCCACCGCCGTACTCTCCGGCAACCGCAACTTCGACGGGCGTATCCACCCCTACGCCAAGCAGGCCTTTCTCGCCTCGCCGCCGCTGGTGGTCGCCTACGCCATCGCCGGCACCCTGCGTTTCGACATCGAGAAGGATGCGCTGGGGCACGATAAAGACGGCAACCCGATCACCCTGAAGGATATCTGGCCCAGCGATGCGGAGATCGACGAGATCATCAAAACCTCGGTGAAGCCGGAGCAGTTCCGGCAGATCTACAACCCGATGTTCGCGGTGAAATCGGCTGAAGCGGCCGAGAGTCCCCTCTACGATTGGCGTCCCCAGAGTACCTACATCCGCCGCCCACCCTACTGGGAAGGCGCGCTGGCCGGCGAACGCACCCTGCAGGGGATGCGTCCGCTGGCGGTGCTGGGCGACAACATCACCACCGACCACCTGTCGCCCTCCAACGCCATTCTGGCCACCAGCGCGGCGGGCGAGTACCTGGCCAAAATGGGTCTGCCGGAAGCCGACTTCAACTCCTACGCCACCCATCGCGGCGACCACCTGACAGCCCAGCGAGCCACCTTCGCCAATCCGAAGCTGCTCAACGAGATGTGTCGCGACGGGAACGGCGAGATCATCCAGGGCTCCCTGGCACGCCTGGAGCCGGAGGGCGAACAGATGCGCATGTGGGAGGTGATCGAGACCTATATGCAACGCAAGCAGCCGCTGATCATCGTCGCCGGCGCCGACTACGGCCAGGGTTCCTCCCGCGACTGGGCGGCCAAGGGCGTTCGCCTGGCGGGGGTGGAGGCGATCCTGGCCGAGGGCTTCGAACGCATCCACCGCACCAACCTGGTGGGCATGGGCGTACTGCCGCTGGAGTTCAAGCCCGGCGAGAACCGTCACACCTACGCCATCGACGGCAGCGAGACCTTCGACGTCACCGGCCAGCGCGCCCCCCGCGCCGAGCTGAAGGTGGTCATGCAGCGCAGGAACGGCGAGACGGCGGAGATCCCGGTCACCTGTCGTCTCGACACCGCCGAGGAGGTCTCGGTCTACGATGCCGGCGGTGTGCTACAGCGCTTCGCCCAGGACTTTCTGGAGGCGGGGGCGGCTTAATGGCGCTTTCCTCCGGATTGTCCCTCTCTCCGCTGGGTTTTACCCCCTCTCCCCCGGCCCCTCTCCCGCAAGGGGAGAGGGGGATAGGGGTGTCTCCAGCCATCAGGGAAATACCACCACGCCAAATCCCCTCTCCACTCATGGTAAAGGGGCCGGGGGAGAGGGGACAAAACCATGCAATGAAGAAACGAATGAGTAAACAACCCATGAACCACCCACCCCAGATCAAAATCCCCGCCACCTACATGCGCGGCGGCACCAGCAAAGGCGTCTTCTTCAATCTGCAAGACCTGCCTGCGGCTGCCCAAATCCCCGGCGAGGCCCGCGACAAACTCCTGCTGCGCGTGATCGGCAGCCCAGATCCCTACGGCAAGCACACCGACGGCATGGGCGGGGCCACCTCCAGCACCAGCAAGACGGTGATCCTGGCCAAGAGCGAAAAGCCCGGCCACGACGTGGACTACCTGTTCGGTCAGGTCTCCATCGACAAACCCTTCGTCGACTGGAGCGGCAACTGCGGCAACCTCACCGCCGCCGTGGGCTCTTTCGCCATCGCCAGCGGTCTGGTGGACAAGGCGCGAATCCCCGACAACGGTATCGCGGTAGTGCGCATCTGGCAGAAGAACATCGAAAAGAGTATCGTCGCCCATGTGCCGATCACCAACGGCCAGGTGCAGGAGACCGGCGACTTCGAACTCGACGGCGTTACCTTCCCGGCGGCCGAGGTGAAGATCGAATTCATCAGCCCGGTGGACCCATCGGAGGCCATGTTCCCCACCGGCAACCTGGTGGACGAACTGGAGGTGCCCGGCATCGGCACCTTCAAGGCCACCATGATCAACGCCGGCATCCCCACCATCTTTCTCAATGCCGCCGACATCGGCTACACCGGCACCGAGTTGCAGGGAGCCATCAACGAGGACCCGGCGGCCCTGCAGCGCTTCGAGACCATCCGCGCCCATGGCGCCATCAAAATGGGTCTGATCGAAAAGGTCGAGGAGGCCGCCGCCCGCCAGCACACACCGAAGGTCGCCTTCGTCTCCCCCCCGGCCGACTACACCGCCTCCAGCGGCAAGACGGTCAAGGCGACCGACATCGACCTCAACGTACGCGCCCTCTCCATGGGCAAGCTGCACCACGCCATGATGGGCACCGCCGCTGTCGCCATCGGCACCGCCGCCGCCATTCCCGGCACCCTGGTCAACCTGGCCGCCGGCGGCGGTGATCGGGAGTCTGTCAGCTTCGGCCACCCCTCCGGCACCCTCAAGGTCGGCGCGGCTGCGAGCGAACAGCGCGGCAACTGGATCGTGGAGAAGGTGGTGATGAGCCGCAGCGCAAGGGTGCTGATGGAAGGTTGGGTATGTGTTCCGGATGTTGCCTTTTGACCTTCAATCAGATTCCCTTATCCTTTTCATGTGCATCGAGCAACAGCTCAACCAGACGCATCAGACGTTCCAGCGCCCCCCGGTTCTTGTCCACCAACGCCCGTCCCGCCTCGCCGATCCGGCTGCGTTCACTGGCGTCACTGAGCCAGTCGACTACCTGAACCGACAGGGCATCGACCGAGTCGACCTGCACCGCCGCCCCTTGCGAGATAAACAGATCACTGATCTCGCTGAAGTTGAACATGTGGGGCCCAAACACCACCGCCACGCCCTGAGCTGCTGCTTCGAGGATATTGTGACCCCCGTGGGGAACCAGACTGCCACCGATGAATGCCAGGTCGGAGGCGCCCATAAAGAGTGTCAACTCGCCCATGGAATCGCCAAGGAAGAGTGCCGTCTCCCCATCGCAGGGATGCTGTTCGCTGCGACGTACCAGCGCAAACCCGGCATCCCGCACCAGCTGGGCGACCCGGTCGAAACGCTCGGGATGTCTCGGCACCAGCACCAGCAAGGCATTGTCGATCTGTTGCCGAACGGCGGCATGGGCCTGCAATATCAACTCGTCCTCGCCCTCGTGGGTACTGGCGGCCAACCACACCGGCCGTTGACCACCCCAGTCGCGTCGCATCACGTCGGCCCGTTCGCGCAGACTGCCAGGCAGATGCACATCGAATTTGATGCTACCTGTCACCTCCACCTGGCCGGGGCGGGCACCCAAGGTCAGAAAACGCTCCGCATCCGCCTCGCCATGAGGCGCGATGACGGTGATGTTGCGCAGCGCCTCGCGAGTGAGGGCCGCCACGCGATGATAACCCTGGGCGGAACGGACCGAGAGGCGGGCATTGGCCAACAGGGTTGGTACACCGGCCTGCTTGGCGTGAAAAATCAGATTGGGCCAGATTTCGGTCTCCACCAGAATCAGCAAACGAGGTCGATAGGCGCGCAGAAAACGGCGCACCACCCAAGGCAGATCGATAGGGGCGTAACGATGCTCGACATCGTCGCCGAACAGGGCCTTGACCCGTTCGGCGCCGGTTGGCGTTGCCGTGGTGATCAATACCGGCAAGTCGGGATAACGCTCCAGTAGCTGTTGCACCAAGCGAGCGATCGCCAACACCTCACCCACCGATACCGCATGCACCCAGATGCCACCCCGCTTCGAGGGCGCCTCGAATAGGCCGAAACGCTCGCCCCAGCGCTCCCGGTAGGCGGGCGACTTGAACCCGCGCCAGTAGAGCCGCAGCAGATAGAACGGTATCAGGAGTGTGAAAAGGACGGTATAGAGGTAACGCATCGAGCCTCAGCCAGATTAGTAACGCAGTGAAATAGATCCTTCAGCAGGCAAGTTCCGCAGTTTACGCGATTGTACTCCCGGATGAGATATCCATCCCGGGAGAGCCGCGTCGTGACGGTTCGCCTTGAACAGCATATCGTCCTATACTGCGGTGCCGTTGCAAACATCCTGTATAGCTATTCCGCCAGTCCCACGTGACGTCAAAATCCAAGAGATCGATTCATAGCATCCGCTACTGGCCCACCCATGTCGGGCTGGGGCTGCTGTGGCTGATCTGCCACAGCCTGCCCTATGCCGCCATCGTGCGACTGGGAAAGCGGCTGGGCCGGCTGGTGATGCGTGTTTCCGACCGGCGCCGGCACATCGCCGAGACCAACCTGGCACTCTGCTATCCCAAACAGAGCCAGGAGGAGCGAAACGAACTGTTGCTGCGCCATTTCGAATCCCTTGGTGTGGGGCTGTTGACCACCGGCATGGCCTGGTGGGCGAGCAACAGGCGACTTCATTCTCTGGTTACAACCGAAGGGTTGGAGTACCTGCAGCAGGCCATTGACGAAGGTACGGGGGCAATCCTGCTTAGCGCCCATTTCTCCGACCTGGAGATGAGCGGCCGGCTGCTGAGCCTGTTCCATCCCTTTGCGGTGATGTATCGCCCGCACGAGAACCCGGTGATCGAGCGGGCATTCCGGCGCAACCGGGAGTTGCGCTTCAGCGCCGCCATCCCCCGTGGCGAGGCGCGCCAGGTGATCAAGGCACTGAAGCGGAACCAGGCGGTCTGGTACGCCCCTGATCAGAGCTACAGCGATCCCAACAGCACCCTGGCCCCCTTTTTCGGCGTCCCGGCATCGACCAATCTGGGTACCTCACGATTGGCCAAGGTGAGTGGCGCACCGGTGCTGCCCTTTTTCGGTTATCGCCTGCCGGGGAGTCAGGGTTATCGTCTGGTGATTCTGCCGCCGCTTGCCGACTTTCCCAGCGACGATGTGGCGGCGGATACCGCACGTATCAATCAAGTTATCGAGACGGCGGTGCGCGAGGCGCCGGAACAGTATTTCTGGGTCCACCGGCGGTTCAAGAACCGTCCCGGTCTGGCCGATCCCTACAGGTCGGGTGAGGGTTAATAGTAATTCAACCGGATTCGGTGCGGCAGGCCGCTCCCTACACGCTGATCAGGTGTTAGTGGAGAGCACCGACTCCAGCAGCCGCACATTGGAGGTCAAATGGTCCGGGTTGATGGTGCCCACGATCATGCTACTGACGCCGGGCTGAGCAAAGACAAACTCCATGGAACGGCGCACGCCCTCCTCACCCGCAACATGGCCGCTCATCAGCCCCTTTTTGATCAGCACTCCCTTGCCCCGCTCCGCCGCCGCTTGCAGCACCGGCAGCTCCTCGTTGTAGTCGAGATTGCAGGTGGCCATCACCAGGTCGCAGCGTTCCACAACCATCAGGCCACCCTCGATTGTCTTGCTCGACATGCCGATGGCCCGCAGCTTGCCCTCCTGCTTCAACTCGCGCAGCGTCTCCAGCACAGGCTCCTGTTCCAGGATCGCCAGGTCATCGCCATGGGAGTGGATCAACACCACATCGAGATAGTCGGTGCGCAGCCGACGCAGGCTGCGCTCAACCGAGGCACGGGTGTGGGCGGCTGAAAAATCGAAGCGGGACACGCCATCCTCGAAGATCTCACCCACCTTGGTGACGATGACCCAGTCCTGACGGCTCCCCGGCAACAGCTGGCCCAGCCGCTCCTCGCTGCTGCCGTAGGCAGGCGCGGTATCGATCAAATTGATGCCGAGGTCGGCCGCCATCGACAGCAAATGGCTGACGGCAGCGTCATCGGGAATCTGGAATCCGCTGGGATATTTCACCTGCTGGTTGCGACCGAACTTGACCGAGCCCAAGCCCAGGGGGCTGACCTCGATAGCTGTCGAGCCGAGGGGTCTCAGATCCATGCTTCATCCCCCTCCCAGGGCAGCCGCGCTGGTGCCGGCGACTTAAGATCCAACCTGACCGGCACATCGGCACCCGGACCGATTGCCTGCTCGCTCAATGCCTCAAGCGCTTGGGACGCCAGCCTTGGCGCGAAGGCGAGCTTGGTCGGCCAGGCCACCATCAAGCCATCCTCCACATGCAGAAAGCTGCTGTCGGGGCGACGTCCGCCGGGCTGCAGGGGCTCCGCCCGATCGATATTCAGGGTGCGCCAGGCGACCTTACGCAGATCGACCCAGGGCAGCAGCCCGGCCAGCTCATGTCGCGCCGCCGCCACCTGAGCCTGGGGTGATAAGCCAACGCCCTGTTCGGCCACGTCGCCGCCCAGATACCAGACGTTCTCGCCCGCCTCGGCCGGATAGCTGGTAATGGTCAGCCTGGGGTTGGCGCTGGCGCCGAGACAGTGGGCGTGGATTGGCGGCAGCTTGCCACGCAGCATCACCATCTGCAGTGGACGGCGCTGCATCGCAGGCTGTTGCTGACCGAGCTTTTCGAGTAGCGACTGGTTGCCCGCCCCGGCGGCGAACAGAGTGCAGCGGGTCTGCAGGGTCTGCCAGTCGCCCGAGGCCCCGCGCAAACGGAAACGGCGGGCAGATTCGAACTCCAGCCCCTCCGGCCAGGGGTAGGCGTAGGCATGCTCACCATATTGTCGGTTCAGGGTTGCGACCAGCGAGGCGGTATCGAGTACCGGCTCATCCAGGCGGTAGACCACCCCCTTGAAGGCCGGATCACGAAACAGCTCGGGACGCTCGGCAGCCGACACCTCGCGCACCCGGCTCTCCATCACCTTGCCGGCGAAGAAGCCGGCCATACGGGAGACCAGCCCCGCCGTCGACCAGAGGAACTGGTGGTCGGAGAGCACCCGTACCCCACTGAGATCGAGCTCGCCCTCCCCCGCCAGACAGGCACGCCAGATGCCGGGCATGGCCTTGATCTCCTGGGATGAACCGGTGAGCTTGCCGGTCAGTGCGTACTTGGTGCCGCCGTGGATGATGCCCTGGGAGGCCAGGGTCTGCACTCCGCCGATGCCATCGGATTCCAGCAGCACGGTCGAGTAACCGGCGCGTCGCAGGCGGCCCAACAGCCAGAGCCCGGCAATGCCGCCACCGAAGATGGCCAGATCGACCTGGATCGGATCGGTCTTGTCCGAATACGCCATGGCGTTACCCTAGAAAGAGCAGATGGACAGGGTGAAGGGTGCGCTTGTGGTGGTGTAGGGCAAGGCGCAACGACGCGCAATAGCCTGCTATTGCAAGGAGTTGCAACGACGCCATGCGCCGCCACAAGCGTTCAATTCGCCCTGTAGCGTCACTCTTCCGATAGGTAACCCTGCAGATCGGCGCTATTTTCTTCATAAAGAATAACCTGATATCAAAACAGAGCGGTCATCTGCTTTTTCTAGGGTTACTGATCCCGTGCGCGGATCTCTCGGATCAGGCCGGTGGTGGAGACATTGTCCACGTAGGACATCACCATCACCTTGCCGCCGTTCTCGCGCACGCAGTTGGCGCCCGGGATCTTGTCCGGATCGTTGTCGCCACCCTTGATCAGGAAATCGGGCTTGAGGCGGCAGATCAGCCGCTCCGGCGTCTCTTCACTGAAAGGCACCACCCAGTCGACACAGGCCAGGGCGGCGAGCACCGTCATGCGCCGCTCCAGGGTGTTGACCGGCCGGTCCTCACCCTTCAGCAGACGCACCGTCTCGTCCACATTGACCGCTACCACAAGGCGGTCGCCGATGCGGCTCGCCTGTTCCAGGTAGGTCACATGGCCGGCGTGCAGGATATCAAAACAGCCGTTGGTGAAGACCAGGCTTTCGCCCTGCAGGCGGGCCATCTGCGCCAGGCGCATCAGTTCGTCTTCACTCACCACGCCACGGTGGGTAACGTGTTGCTCCAGCAGGGCGGCCTTGAGTTCGTCCACACTGACCGAAGCGGTACCCAACTTGCCCACCACCACGCCGGCGCCCACATTGGCCAGGTGAGTCGCCGCATCCAATGGCAGACCGGCCGCGAGACTGGCCGCCAACACCGAGATCACCGTATCGCCGGCGCCGGTGACATCGAATACCTCGCGGGCATGGGTCGGCATATGACGCGGCGCCTGACCCCGTTGCAGCAGGCTCATGCCGTGTTCACCACGGGTGATCAGCAGGGCTTCCAGTTCGTACTCGATCATCACCTCTTCGCCGCGACGCACCAGCTCGTCCTGATCCCGGCACTCGCCGGCCATCGATTCGAACTCGCTCATATTGGGTGTGACCAGGGTTGCGCCGCGGTAGCGCTCGAAATCCCGCACCTTGGGATCCACCAATACCCGTTTGCCCGCCGCGCGGGCCGCCTGAATGAAGCCCTGGGTGTTCTGCAGGGTGCCCTTGTTGTAGTCGGAGAGCACCACCAGATCGCAATCCGCCAGCAAGCTCCGGTAACTGGCCATCAACGCTTCGCTGCTGTCGAAAGGAAAGCCGTCCTCGAAGTCGAGCCGGATCAGCTGCTGGTTGCGGCTGATGATGCGCAGCTTGGTGATGGTGGGAAAACCGTCGAGGCGGTCGAATCGGCAGTTGACGCCGGCGGCGTCGAGTATCTGCTCCAACGCCTCGCCGGGTTCGTCGCAACCGACCAGTCCGGACAGGGTGACAGCACCTCCCAGTGCGGCGATATTCAGCGCCACGTTGCCGGCGCCGCCGGGACGGTTTT
>JBNKYJ010000108.1:0-9026 GCA_050300835.1 Sedimenticolaceae bacterium | reverse complement strand
AAACGCCATCAAAAAGGCGCGCCACGCAAGCAGCCTCAGCGGTCTGCCGGCCATCGCCGACGACTCGGGCATCGAGGTGGACGCGCTCAACGGCGCGCCCGGGATCTACTCGGCCCGCTTCGCCGGCGCCGATGCCAGCGACGAGGAGAATCTGCAAAAACTGCTGGAGCGGATGGCCGACGTGCCGGAGGCGAAACGGGGCGCCCGCTTCCAATGCCTGATGGTCTACATGCGTCATGCCGAAGACCCGACACCCCTGATCTGCCAGGGCACCTGGGAGGGACGCATCCTGTATGAACCGAGAGGCGAGAACGGTTTCGGATACGATCCCATCTTCTACGTGCCGAGCCACGACTGCAGCTCGGCGGAATTACCGGCCGAGGTCAAGAACAGCCTCAGTCACCGCGGCCAGGCGCTGCAGAAACTGCTGCAGGCGCTTTCGCAATAACGCCGAACCCCCGGCCCGCTCCATCACGGGTCGGGGGCTTCATCACATCCCGCGGCCCCCGCACGGAACCACTCCCTCCCGCGCCTGTCACAACTGCCACACGGCCCACCACGACAAATATCCGTCGACGCCGCCCAAAAACAATGATGAGGAGGCTCCCATGATCAGACTGCAACGCATGGCCATTCTGCTGTTGGCGACCCTGTTGCCCCTGGCTCAGGCCTGGGCGGACGATTTCCAGGAGACTGTCGATGTCTTCAAGCAGGCGGGAGAGAGCGGCCGCTTTTTCGATACCGCCTACGGTTATGCGGTCTTTCCCACCATCGGCAAGGGGGGTGCCGTCCTGGGCGGCGCCTACGGCAAGGGACGGGTGTATGCCCAGGGCAAGTACACCGGTGACGTCAAGATGACCCAGGTGACGCTGGGTTTCCAGCTCGGCGGTCAGGCCTACAGCCAGATCATCTTTTTCAAGGATGAGCGGGCCTATAAGGAGTTCACCGGCGGCAACTTCGAATTCGGCGCCCAGGCCACAGCGGTCGCCATCACCGCCGGCGCTTCGGCCGCGACCACCACCACCGGCAGCTCCGCGGGCGCCAGCGGCGGCAAGCACGACGCCACCACCGTCGGCGGGTATTACAAAGGCATGGCGGTCTTCACCGTGGCCAAGGGCGGCCTGATGTACGAGGCCTCCATCGGCGGCCAGAAGTTCAGTTACACCCCCAAGTGATTTCCGCACGAGCGGCCGGCAACAGGCCGGCCGCTCACTCCACCTGCTTCTGTTTCACCAGATCCTTTTCCGGGTCGTAGACACCGGTCTCCACCTCGAACAGACCCAGCACGGTGTGAAACACATTGTCGTGGGAGTAGTTCTCGACGAGCTTTGATCGCAAGAGATCGACACTGACGCCATCCTCCAGGTAACTGTCGCTGAACCAGAAGATCATCGGTACGTGCTTCTGCGCATCCGGCGCCAGCAGATCGGGCAGGCCGTGCAGATAGAGATTGTTCTCACCCAAGGATTCGCCATGGTCGCTGATATAGAACATGGCTGCTTCGAACTGGTCGCTGTTGTGCTTCAGCAGTTCGATCACCCGAGCCAGGAAATAGTCGGTGTAGAGAATGGCGTTGTCGTAGGTGTTGTCGATGGCCTGCCGATCGCAGTCGGACAGTTCATTGGTCTGGCACACCGGCGTGAAGCGCTCGAAAGACGCCGGATAGCGTTTGTAGTAGGCCGGACCATGGTTGCCCATCTGATGCAGTACGATGAAGACATCCCCGCTCGGATGCTGATCGATGTAGCTCTGCAGGTTCTCCAGCATGCCCACGTCCCGGCACTCGCTGTCGCAATCGGGATTCACCTCCGGCGACTTGTAGCTCTGATAGGGCACCCGCTCCGCCACCCCTTTGGAGTCGGAGTTGTTGTCGAGCCAGACCACATTGACCCCGGCCCGCTGCAGCACATCGAGCAGGTTTTCCGTGTGGCTCGCCTTCTCCTTGCTGTAGTCCTCCTGATCGTAGATCGAGAACATGCAGGGCACGGAGATAGCGGTGGAGGTACCACAGGCCCAGGTGTTGGTGAAGCTGGCGATCTTCTCATTCGCCAGCAGCGGATTGGTCTCGCGGGAATAGCCGTTGAGCGAGAAGTGATCGGCGCGCGCCGTCTCGCCCACCACCAGGATCACCAGCTCCCGGTCCTCGTCGGTTTCGGGAATCTTGGCGTCCTCACCCACCGTTCGCAGGCTCTGATCCTCCTGCTTGAAGGCCTTGCCGATGGTCTTGCCGATGGCATAGAGGTAGTAGGAGGGATTGGCGTAATAGCGCAGGGATTTGTGCTCGCGGGCGAATGACGCATAGAAACTGCCGAACACCACCACCGTGGCCACCGCCAGCACCAGTGCGCCTGCCGCCAGCTTGACCCGCGAGAAGACCGCCTGGCGCAAGGACTGCTGCACCACGGGGACCCGGTAGACCAGATAGGCGGGCACGATGCCGATCAGCAGCAGATAGAGCACCAGTTTGACACTGATCAGGTCGAGCGACTCCGCCATGTCGGTCTTCAGCACATTGTCGATCATGTCGTCATCGATGATCACCTGATAGGCATCCATGAAATAGGCGGCAGCGGCCGAAGCCAGCAGGATGACGATGAGCACGGGCTTGGTCGCCCGGCCGTAACTCAACAACGACAGCAGAACCACGTTGACGCAGCCGAACAGCACCGCCAGCGACAGCAGGTAGGGAAGATTACCGAGATTGAGCGGGTAGGCTTGCAGCAGATGTGAGAAGAACGAGTAATTCCCCACCACCAGCAGAAACAGCGCGACACCGAGTATCAGTTTTGAATAGGTCATGCCAAGCTTCGGCATCGTGACAACAGACTCCCCATGGGCATAGAGGTTGATTGTAAGACGGGAATTCCGCGCTCCGGCCGGAATGGGCGTAATGCGCGCGTTTCGGAAATGTCGCGATTTTCCGCCAGCCGGCTTAAGGCGAGCTTAATTAAACCGTGATTATCCACACTCTCCGGGACTTGAGTCACACCGAGCACGCGACCACTACCTCTGACCAGGCAGAGACCCGGATGGTTTCAAATCGAAACCGGAAAAAACGAAATCAGCCGTAGAGCAGTGTCGGCAGCCAGGTGGCCAGCTGCGGCCAGAAGGCGAGCAGGCCCAGCATCAGCAGCTGGATCACGATGAAGGGTGCCACGCCACGATAGATGGCACCGGTGGTCACCTCGCGCGGGGCCACGCCACGCAGGTAAAAGAGGGCAAAACCGAAGGGCGGGGTGAGGAAGGAGGTCTGCAGGTTGATGGCGATCATGACACCGAGCCAGACCGGATCGAGCCCCATGGCCAGCAGTACCGGGCCGACGATGGGCACCACCACGAAGGTGATCTCGATGAAGTCGAGAATGAAGCCGAGCAGGAACATCACCAGCATCACCACCAGCATGGCGCCGACCGTTCCGCCCGGCAGGTCGGTCAGCAGATCGGTCACCACTTCGTCGCCGCCGAAGCCGCGGAACACCAGGGAGAAGAGTGCGGCGCCGATGAAGATCAGGAACACCATGCTGGTGACCTTGGTGGTACCGGTGACCACCGCCTTCAGGGTCGAGCGGTTGAGCTGGCGCTGGAACAGGGCCAGCAGCATGGCGCCGATGGCGCCCACCGAGGCCGCTTCCGTGGGGGTGGCGAGTCCGCCCAGGATGGAGCCGAGCACGGCGACAATCAGCAACAGCGGCGGCAGCAGCACCTTGACCACCCGCAGCAGCAGCTGGCGGCGGTCGCTCTCGCGGTCCTGTTCCGGGATCGCCGGCACCGATGCCGGGCGCAGCCAGGCGATCAGCAGCTGGTAGATCAGATAGAGCAACACCAGCATCAATCCCGGTATCAGTGCACCGACGAAGAGATCGCCCACCGAGACCGTGTCGGGCGAGAAGATCCCCATGTCGAGCTGGGCCTGCTGGTAGGCGGCGGAGAGCACGTCGCCCAACAGCACCAGGATGATCGAGGGGGGGATGATCTGTCCCAGGGTACCGGAGGCGCAGATGACGCCGGTGGAGAAGGCGGGGTCGTAGTTGCGTTTGAGCATGGTGGGCAGCGACAGCAGCCCCATGGTGACCACGGTGGCGCCGACGATGCCGGTGCTGGCCGCCAGCAGCATGCCGACCAGGGTCACCGAGATACCCAGTCCACCACGCAGGGGACCGAACAGGCCGGCCATGGTGTCGAGCAGATTCTCCGCCACCCGCGAGCGCTCCAGCATCACCCCCATGAAGACGAACAGGGGCACGGCGATCAGGGTCTCGTTGGTCATGATGCCGTAGAGCCGGTTGGGCAGGGCCTGCAGAAAGGCGTCGTCGAAATAACCGGCCATGCCGCCGATCCAGGCGAAGGCCAGGGCGGTGCCGCCGAGAGAGAAGGCCACCGGGTAGCCCAGCAGCAGCACCAGGCAGACCGCCAGGAACAGCAGCAGCGGCAGCATCTCGGCCATCAGCGGCCAGCCTCCAGCTCGCCGCCCTGAAGCAGGACCAGCAGACGCCGCAGAGCCTGTGCCAATCCCTGCAGCACCAGCAGTGCGGCCATCACCAGGATCAGGCTCTTCAGCAGGTAGACGCCATCGAGGCCGCCTGCCTCGCGGGAACCCTCGCGCAGTTCCCAGGACTGGGCCACGTAATCCCAACTGACGCTGAAGATGAAGAGACAGACCGGCAGCAGCAGAAACAGGGCGCCCCCCAGGTCGACCCAGGCCCGGGTGCGCGGCGTGAACTTGCGATAGAAGATATCGACCCGGACATGGCCTTCGTGCTTGAGGGTATAGGCGGCCCCGATCAGAAACAGGGCGGCATGCATGTAGGTGACCGACTCCTGCAGCCAGATCCAGCCCAGGTCGAAGGCGTAGCGCAGCACCACGATGACGAAGGTGATCAGCACCATCAGCAGACTCACCCAGGAGACCGCGCTGCCGAGGAACTCATTGATGCCGTCGAAGAGGTCGGCGGTCGCCGACAAAGCCCGGCCCCTGTCAGCCACACCCGTCATCAACTTACCAGCGCAACAGTATCCATTGGGGGACCGAGATGTTGGTCGGGTCGGTGGAGCGGGAGTCGAACTCACCGTCCCCGTCCCGATCGACCAGATAGTAGGGGGGGCCCTTGATCGGCTGCACCTTGACCATGTAGAGCTGGCCATTGATGCGGTACTCGTAGATGGTCCCCTCCTCCTGTTTGATGATCTTGACCTCGGGCTCGATCACCTCGCCGTCGACGATCACCTCCGGCAGCGGCAGCTCAGGCGGTTCCGGTACCGCTTCGGTATCGGCGTCGGCTGCCATCAATTGCAGGGGCAGCAGATACCAGAGCAACAGCAGTGGGGATAGGCGTTTGAACATCATTGATGACTCCACAAGGCGGACAGCGGACTAGAGCTCGAGCAGAATCGCCAGCTCGGCGGGCGACGGCTCGAAGCGGCGGCTCTCGTAGTGGGCGAAGATGGCGTCCACCACCTCTTTCGGCTGATCACAGACCTGCACCAGTTCGAGATCCCCGGGATCGATGGTACCCGCCGGGCAGAGGGTATTCCGGAACCAGTCCAGCAAACCCGCCCAGAACTTGCTGCCCACCAGCACGATGGGAATCTCGCGGGTCTTTCCGGTCTGCACCAGGGTGAGGATCTCCGCCAGCTCGTCGAGGGTGCCGAAGCCGCCTGGCAGCACCACATAGGCAGAGGCATGTTTGACGAACATCACCTTGCGCGCAAAGAAGTGACGGAAGTTGAGAGAGATGTCCTGATAGGGATTGCCGGCCTGCTCCATGGGCAGCTGGATGTTGAGACCGATGCTGGTCGACTTGCCCTCGAAGGCCCCCTTGTTGGCCGCCTCCATGATGCCGGGGCCGCCGCCACTGACCACCGAGAAACCGCTGTCGGAGAGCAACCGGGCGATCTCCTCGGCGAGGGCGTATTCCGGATGTTCACGGGGGGTGCGGGCGGAACCGAAAAAACTGACCGAGGGGCTGATCTGGGCCAACTGTTCGAAGCCCTCGACGAACTCCGCCATGATCTGAAAAACGCGCCAGGACTCGCGCGAAAGCTGACTTTCGTTGCCTGGCCTGGGCCGCTGACGCCGGTCTCGGGTGATTGCCATGGATGCTCTGCTCGTACGTAAAACGGCATCATATCAAGCCGCACGCGTTTTCTCACCAGCGTGAGAATACGTTTTTATATCTGACCGCAAATGAACGCGAATGAATGCAAATTTCCGCTTTCCGGCATCCGCAAGGTGCAGGGTGGGGCTTGCCGCACCGTCTGGCTCACAATTCATGGGATTCGGTGCGGCAAGCCGCACCCTACGTAGCGGTATTACCGAATGGACTATTCGAATGACAGCAAATGGTGGTGCAGGGCCCCACCCTACGGCTCCATTTGCGTTCATTTTCGGACTATCAATCACTTACTCGCGCCGGCACCACAACCGGTTGAAATAGACCCCGCCTCCCCGTAATCTTGCGCCTCTCCGATCCCCCTTGGAAACGATCCCGTATGTCCGACCTCAACCCGCGCCAACGCGAAGCGGTGCACAACATCGACGGCCCGTTGCTGGTGCTGGCCGGCGCGGGCAGCGGCAAGACCCGGGTCATCACCGCCAAGATCGGCCACTTGATCAGGAACTGCGGCATCGAACCGCGCCAGGTCACCGCGGTCACCTTCACCAACAAGGCGGCGCGGGAGATGAAGGCGCGGGTGGCCAGCCTGCTGGGACGAGGCAAAGGCGAAGGGCCGTCCATCTCCACCTTTCACAACCTGGGCCTCAACATCCTGCGCCGGGAGCTCAAGCGGCTCGGCTACAAACCGGGTTTCTCCATCTTCGACCAGCAGGACGCCGCCGCCCTGTTGAAGGATCTGCTGCGCAAGCAGAACAGCGGTGATGAGAAGATCGTCAACGCCGCCCAGTGGCAGATCTCCGACTGGAAGAACGACCTCATCGATCCTGAGCAGGCACTGGCCCAGGCCGAAGACCCTCTCAAGACCCAGGCCGCCCTGCTCTATGCCGCCTACCAGCGCAGCCTCAAGGCCTACAACGCGGTCGATTTCGACGACCTGATCCTGCTGCCGGTGATGCTGCTGAGGCAACACCCCGAGGCCCTGGAGCAGTGGCAGAACCGGGTCCGCTACCTGCTGGTGGACGAGTACCAGGACACCAACCAGGCGCAGTACGAACTGGTCAAGCTGCTGGTCGGGGTACGCGCCGCCTTCACCGTGGTGGGCGACGACGACCAGTCGATCTACGCCTGGCGCGGCGCCCGACCTGAAAACCTGGCACGGTTGCGCGACGACTTCCCGCGTCTGCAGGTGATCAAACTGGAACAGAACTACCGCTCCAGCGGGCGCATCCTGAAGGCGGCCAACCGCCTGATCGGCAACAATCCCCACATCTTCGACAAGCGACTCTGGAGCGAGCTGGGCCCCGGCCCCGAGATCCGCGTGCTGGAGTGCCGCAACGAGGAGCAGGAGGCGGAGAAGGTGGTCTCCGAGATCATCCATCTCAAGTTCACCGGCAAGGTGAGCAACGGCGACATCGCCATCCTCTACCGGGGCAACCACCAGTCGCGCATCTTCGAGAAGGCCCTGCGCACTCACAACATCCCCTACCTGTTGAGCGGCGGCACCTCGTTTTTCAGCCGCACCGAGGTCAAGGATGTGATGGCCTACCTGCGCCTGCTGACCAATGCGGACGACGACAGCGCCTTCCTGCGTATCGTCAACACCCCGCGCCGGGAGATCGGACCCAATACCCTGGAAAAGCTGGGGACCTACGCCCAGGAGCGGGGCATCGGCCTGCTGCCGGCCTGCGCCGAGCTGGGCCTGCAGTCGCAGCTCAACGCTCGTGCCCAGCAGCGGGTGCAGGCCTTCGGCGAGCTGATCAACCATTTCACCCGCGAGGCTGAAAACGACCCGGTGACCTCGGTCAAGCGCCTGGTGGAAGAGATCCAGTACCGCGACTGGGTGCGCGAAAACGCCAGCAGCGACGCGGTGGCCGAACGGCGCATGGAGAACGTCAGCGACCTCATCGACTGGCTCAGCGCCCTGCAGAAGGGCGAGCTGCAGGAGAAGACCCTGACCGAGATGGTCGCCCACCTGACCCTGATGGATCTGCTGGAGCGACAGAACGAGGAGGAGGACCAGGACCAGGTCCACCTGATGACTCTGCACGCCGCCAAGGGCCTGGAGTTCCCCCACGTCTTCCTGGTCGGCATGGAGGAGGAGCTGCTGCCCCATCGCAGCAGCATCGAGGAGGACAATATCGAGGAGGAGCGCCGCCTGGCGTACGTCGGCATCACCCGCGCCCGGCAGAGCCTCACCCTCACCTATGCCGCCAAACGCAAGCGCTTCGGCGAGCTGGTCCCCTGCGAGCCCAGCCGCTTCCTGCAGGAGCTGCCGGAGGAGGACCTGCGCTGGGAAGGCCGCGGCAGCGAGCTGACGCCGGAAGAGAAACAGCAGCGCGGTTCGGCCCATCTGGCCAATCTCAAATCCCTGCTCTCATAACCCCCATGACGATCCGTAGATCCGTAGCCTGGATGCAGCGAAGCGGAATCCAGGGCTAGGGAAGCCAGGCGCTTCCCGGATTCCATTGCGTTGCATCCGGGCTACGGGCTGATTGGTGGGGCAGGACCCCACCCTCCCCGATGAGCGTAGGGTGGGGGCCTGCCCCACCGAACCTCCCGATCGAGACCTAAGCTGGCCTCCCGAATCTCGTACAAGCAGTAACTCACCGCTTGACAGACACAGAATAGTTCACTAATTTCTGTAGTAACAGAAATCACAGAAGAGCATCGTCATGCACCTCTCCCCCACCATGCAGAAATTCGTCCTCCACTGGGGTGAAATGGGCTCCCGCTGGGGGGTCAACAGAACCGTGGCGCAAATCCACGCCCTGCTGTTCCTGGCCAATGATCCTCTACACGCGGAGGAGATCGCCGAAACCCTCGGCGTCGCCCGTTCCAACGTCAGCACCAGTCTCAAGGAGCTGCAGTCCTGGGGCCTGGTGAAGGTGGTCCATGCGATGGGCGACCGGCGGG
>JBNKYJ010000107.1:0-4247 GCA_050300835.1 Sedimenticolaceae bacterium | reverse complement strand
GGCGGGTCAGGTCGTTGTAGAGCTTGAGCATCGTCGGTCCAGTACGGTGTGAAGATAAATCACGGCATCTTAGCGAAAACGCCAGGGCGCCACAAAGCAATCCCTGGATGGAACAGATGGAGCTTGGGAGATTATCTTTGTTGCATAGGAGATACGGCAGGTTTGGGAGGAGCGTAGCGATATCAACCCACTGCCCTGAACTGGCGCCTCATTGATGCGGCGAGCCGCACCGTATCCGGCTGACTTCGCCCCACCGACTCAACTGCAAACCTTATTTCCAGTAAGTGATTTCCAGAGGAAATCTACCTTACAGATAACGGTGTTTTTCTTTCCCTGTGAGTTTCGATAACAGACTGTTTTGTATAAATAAAAAAATTCCGGCACAAAATTTGCGGTTTCTAATGGATTTTGTCCACAACACTTGGACCCGGCAGCGGCCTTTTGATACCCGGAGATTGACAGATGGCAGAGAAAGAATTCGATTTTACGGCAGTGGAGAAACGTCTGGGGGTCTCCCGCAGGACCTTCCTCAAATTCTGTAGCGGCGTGGCAGCGTCACTCGGACTGCCGTCGGGCGCCGCCATGGCGATGGCCGAGGCGGTGGCCGATCCCAAACGTCGGCCACCGGTGATCTGGCTCCACGGTCAGGAGTGCACCGGGCCCAGCGAATCCCTGCTGCGCTCCGAACAGCCTTCACTGGAGCACCTGATCCTCGACCTGATCTCCCTCGACTACCATCAGACCCTCGACACCGGTGCCGGTCACCAGGTGGAAGATATCAAGCGCAAGGTAATGCAGGAGAACCAAGGTAAATACCTGCTGGTGGTGGAAGGCGCCATTCCCCTGGCCAACGATGGCATCTTCTGCAAGATCGGCGGCGAGACCATGGTCGACATCACCAACGAAGCCGCGGAGCATGCGGCCGCCATCGTCGCCTTCGGTTCCTGCGCCAGCTGGGGCGGTGTGCAGTCGGCGGCCCCCAACCCGACCGGTGCGGTGGGCGCGCCGCAACTGTTGAAGGGCAAGACGGTGGTCACCATCCCCGGCTGTCCGCCCAACCCGGCCAACTTCATCGGTACCGTGCTCTACTTCGTCACCTACGGCAAGCTGCCGCCGATCGACGAGAAGGGCCGTCCGAAGTGGGCCTACGGCCGCCTGATCCATGAGAACTGCTACCGCCGCCCCCACTTCGACGCCGGCCGCTTCGCCCTCGAGTTCGGCGACGAGGGCCACCGCAAGGGCTACTGCCTCTACAAACTCGGCTGCAAGGGTCCCGAGACCTATAACAACTGCCCGAGCCTGGAGTACAACAACGTCGGCGGCGGTGTCTGGCCCGTGGGCGTCGGACATCCCTGCTTCGGTTGTTCGGAAGGCGGCGTCGGCTTCAACAAGCCCCTGTTCAGCCTGGCTGACGTGAAAACCCATACCCCACCCAACATGTTCCCGTCGATCACTGATCGCGAAGGCAACATCGCCATCTCCCCCGGCGCGGCGGCCATCGCTGGCGCCGCGGTCGGTCTGGCGGTCGGCGCCACCGCCATGGCGTCGAAGAAACTCGACGGCAAAGAGAAAGACGCGGAATAAGGGGGCAACATGAAACGCAGAGATTTTCTTAAAGCCTCCCTCGGTGGTGGCGCGGCCCTGTTGGGCGCCGGCGCTGCCGGGGCGCGGGGCAACCTGGAGCCGACGGAAGATGCCGTCGGCATGCTCTACGATTCGACCCTCTGCATCGGCTGCAAGGCCTGCGTCAGCAAATGCAAAGAGGTCAACGAGATGCCGCCGACCCCCCTGGGTGACGAAACCCAGTGGGATTCGGCCCACGATCTCTCGCCCCAGACCCTGAACGTAATCAAGGTCTACAGCGAGGGCAAAGGCGATGTGAAGGACCAGGTGAAGGATGGCTACGCCTTCGAGAAGCGCAGCTGCATGCACTGTGTCGATCCGGGCTGTGTCTCGGTCTGTCCGGTGACCGCCATGCGGCGCAACCCGAAGACCGGCATCGTCACCCACCACCCGGACGCCTGTATCGGCTGCCGCACCTGCATGGTGGGCTGTCCCTACAACGTGCCCCAATTCGACTACGACAACCCCTTCGGCCAGATCCATAAGTGCCAGATGTGCAACCAGGCCGGGGTGGAGCGCATCGACAACGGCGGTATGACCGGCTGCGCCGAAGTCTGCCCCACCGGCGCCACCCTGTTCGGTTCCCGCACGGCATTACTGGAAGAGGCGAAACGCCGCATGGCGCTGAAGCCCGGCGAAACCTACAACTACCCCCGCGGCGACGTGCGCAACCCCAACAGCCATCACGAGAAGGCGGTACCCGAGTACGAGCAGCACATCTGGGGCGAAAAGGAGGCCGGTGGCACCAATGTCATGCACATCTCCTCCATCCCCTTCGACAAGCTGGGTATGCCGCCGCTGCAGGAGCGCTCCTACGCCTCCATCTCGGAGTCGGTGCAGCATACCCTCTACAGCTACATGGCCCTGCCGGCGGTGGCGCTGGCCGGGCTGACCTATGTGGTGCGTCGCAACACCGATGACGACGAAGGAGACGACTCATGAGCGCCTACCAACCTCTCAAGCGACCGGTCGTCACCCTGCCCTTCCTCGTACTCGGCGTGGTGGCCCTGATCGGCACCTACTACCTGGCCCAGCGTTTCATCCACGGCATGGGAATCGTCACCAACCTCAACGGCGGCTACGCCTGGGGTGTCTGGGTGGTCTACGACGTGGTGGTCGGTACCGCCCTGGCCTGCGGCGGCTATGCCCTGGCAATCACCGTCTACATCATGAACAAGGGCAAGTATCATCCACTGATGCGCCCGGCCCTGCTGGCCAGCCTGCTCGGCTACGGCCTGGGCGGTATCGGCGCCATGATCGATATGGGCCGTTGGTGGCAGTTCTACAACATCTTCACGCCCTGGCATATGAACTTCAATTCGGTAATGCTGGAGGTCGGTCTCTGTGTCGCCACCTACATCCTGGTGCTCTGCATCGAGTTCGCCCCCACCCTGCTGGAGAAGATAGGCGCCCAAGGGCTGATCAAGGCGCTGAACAAGGTGCTGTTCATTTTCATCGCCCTGGGTGTGCTGCTGCCGACCATGCACCAGTCCTCTCTCGGCTCCATGCTGATTGCCATGGGTTGGAAGGTACATCCCCTCTGGCAGTCGCTGCAGCTGCAGCCACTGCTGGCGATTCTCACCGCCCTGACCATGGGCTTCGCGGTGGTGGTGTTCGAGGCCTCCTTCAGCACGGTCGGCTTTCGCCGCCCCTCGGAGACGCCGCTGCTGGCCGGCCTGGGCAAGGGCATCGTCGGCCTGATCGCCGCCTACCTGGCGGTCCGCTTCGGTGAGATCCTGTTCAACGGCAAGCTGGGACTGATCTTCGCCGGCGATCTGGGCAGCCTGATGTTCCTGCTGGAGACGGCCCTGTTCGTTTTTCCGCTGGTGGTATTGAGCTCGGCCAAATACAGGGGCCACGGACCATTGCTGCTGTGGGCCTCGGTTTCGATGCTCTTCGCCGGTTCGCTCTACCGCTTCAACGCCTTTCTCATCACCTATAACCCGGGCCCGGGATACAGCTATTTCCCCTCCGTCCCGGAGTTGATGGTAACCGCCGGCATGGTGGCCCTGGAGATCATGGCCTACCTGTTCGTGGTAAAGAAATTCCCCGTGCTACACGACGCAAAACATGCGTGACCTTTGAGGAGATTTTCAAGTGACGACAAGAATTACTGTTGACCCGATAACCCGTATCGAAGGCCACCTGCGTATCGATGTGGAGGTGGATGACGGCAAGGTGAGCAAGGCCTGGTCATCCGGTCAGATGTGGCGCGGCATCGAAAAGATCCTGATCGGCCGCGACCCGCGCGAGGCCTGGACCTACACCCAGCGCTTCTGCGGCGTCTGCACCACGGTACACGCCATCACCTCGGTGCGGGCGGTGGAGAACGCGCTGGGCCTGGAGGTGCCGGTTAACGCCCAGCTGATCCGCAACATCATCCAGACCGCCCATGCGATCCAGGACCACATCGTTCATTTCTATCACCTGTCCGCCGTCGACTGGGTGGATGTGGTCTCCGCCCTGAGCGCCGATCCGGTGGCCACCGCCAAGCTGGCCGAGAGCCTGTCGGACTGGCCACTCAACGGCCCCCACGAGATGAAGGCGGTGCAGGAGCGGCTGAAGACCTTTGTCGGCAGCGGCCAGCTCGGCCCCTTCGCCAGCGGCTACTGGGGCCATCCGGC
>JBNKYJ010000106.1:0-12820 GCA_050300835.1 Sedimenticolaceae bacterium | reverse complement strand
AGACCTTGGAGACCACCGCCACCTTGAGATTGGCGTTGGCCAGCTGCAGGGCCGCGTTGAGCCCGGCACCGCCGGCGCCGAGGATCAGGGTATCGAATCGTTGCTTTTCCAATGCCATGTAGGTTGATCCTGTGGTTTTTTATCGTCAGGCGATTTGCGCCAGGATGATGATCTTCAGCGTCCAGGCGGCGCAGCCCACCAGCACGAAACCGATCACCGTGAGCACGGAGACACGGATGGCGGTGGGATGGACATAGTCGATGATGACGTCGCGGATACCGACCCAGGCGTGCAGCAGCAGGGAAGCGAAGAAGAGCAGCACGGCCAGTGAGACCAGAGGCTGCGCCAGCCAATCGCGCCAGGCGGTGAAGTCGGCCGGCGCGCTGAAGATCATGTGCTGCAGCAGGTAGAGGATGAACAGGATCAGATAGATGGCGGTGGCCCGTTGCAGAAACCAGGCCCGCAGTCCGCTGGCGCGTCGACTCATGAGAGACCTCCCATCAGCATCAGGGCCAGCACCGGCGCGGCGACGATCACCGCCCATGCGGTCTGGCGGTAAAGGGGCTTATCCACCCCGATATCGATGTCGATCAGCAGATAGCGGATACCGGCCAGCAAGTGGTGCATCAAGCCCCAGATAAACAGAAACAGGATCAGCTTGACCAACAGATTGCCGAACAGCGCCGACGCGTCGGCAAAGCCCTGCGGTCCGGACAGAGAGAGATCGAGCAGGTAGACCAGCAGAGGGATGCTCAACACCATCACCACGCCGGTGACGCGGTGGATGATCGACATGATGCCCGCCACCGGCAGGCGTATCTGCATGAGGTTGAGAAAGACCGGTCTGGGTTTGGCTTGTTGCATGATTCTCCGTCCGTCTCTTGTTGTTGATTTTGAATTCTGAATTTTGAATGTTGAATTATAGTGCTCGCTGCGCGAGCGGTTTGTTTAAATTCAAAGTTAACGTGCGCGCAGCGCATACAACCAATTCAAAATTCAACATTCACAATTCAAAATTAATGTCACTGTTTCATCTGGCAACTGGCCCGCACCGAGGCCAGCGCGGTCATGTTGAGCAGTCCCCGCACCGTGATGCTCGGGGTGACGATGTGAGCCGACTTGGCGGCGCCGATCAGGATCGGCCCGATGGCCACACCCTCGCCCAGCACCTTGAGCATATTGAAGGCAATGTTGGCCGCATCCTGATTGGGCATGATCAGTAGGTTGGCCCTGTCCTTCAGCTGCGAGTTGGGGAAGCGGGTCAGGCGCAGCCGCTCGGAGAGGGCCAGGTCGGCATGCATCTCTCCCTCCACCTCCAGGTCCGGCATACGTTCGCGAACCAGTTCCAGGGCGCGGTGCATCTTTTTCGCCGAGGGGGTGTCGTGGCTGCCGAAGTTGGAGTGGGAGACCAGCGCCACCTTGGGTTCGATACCGAACCAGAGCACCTCCTCGGCGCAAAGGGTGACGATCTCCGCCAGCTCCTCGGCGGTGGGATCTTCCTGCACATAGGTGTCGGCGATGAACAGGGTGCCGGAATGGAGCACCAGGGCGTTCATCGATGTGAAGCGCTCAACCCCGGCCTCGGTGCCGATCACCTCTTCCACCAGCTGCAAATGGTTGCCATAGCGCCCGACGGTACCGCAGATCATGGCGTCCACATCGCCCTCGGCCAGCATGGTCGCGGCCAGCGCGGTGCGGTTGTGGCTGATGTAGTTGCGTGCCTCCTGTGGCGAGTAGCCGTTGCGCTCCACCCGCTTGAAAAAGGCCTTGGCATAGTCTTCGAAGCGGGGATTGTCGATGGGATCGATGAGCTCGAACTCCTCGCCCTCTCGCATGCGCAGGCCGAGTTTCTTGATCCGCTCGTGGATCACGTTACGCCCACCGATCAGTACCGGTCTGGCGATCGCCTGGTCCACCACCTGCTGGGCCACCTCCAGGACCTTCTCCTGCTGACCCTCGGCATACACCACCCGGCGCAGTTCCTCATGGGCCTTCTCGAAGATCGGCCGCATGGTCAGGCTGGTGCGGAAGACCCGGTGCAGCAAACGGTTTCTGTAAGCCTTGAGATCGGTCAGCGGACGCGTCGCCACCCCCGATTCCATGGCCGCCACGGCTACGGCATAGGGCACCTTCTCCATCAGCCGCGGATCGAAGGGCTTGGGAATCAGGTATTCGGGTCCGAACTGCAGCTGCTGGCCGCCGTAGGCGGAACGCACCACGTCCGAGGACTCCACCTGAGCCATCTCGGCGATGGCCCGTACGCAGGCCATCTTCATCTCGGTGTTGATCTCGCTGGCGCCCACGTCGAGCGCGCCGCGGAACAGGAAGGGAAAGCAGAGAACGTTGTTGACCTGGTTCGGATAGTCGGTGCGGCCGGTGGCGAGAATGGCGTCGGGACGCACCGCCTTGGCCTCCTCCGGCAGGATCTCCGGCACCGGATTGGCCAGCGCCATGATCAGCGGCTGATCGGCCATCTGCGGCAGCCACTCCGCCTTCAGCACCCCGGCCGCGGAGAGGCCGAGAAAAACATCGGCCCCCTCCAGTGCCTCCTGCAGGGTGCGTTTCTCCGTCTCCACCGCATAGGCCGCCTTGTAGGGGTCCATCTCCTCGCTGCGCCCCTGGTAGACCACGCCGGCGATGTCGGTGACGATGATGTTCTCTTTTTTAAGTCCCAGGTCGACCAGCAGACCGATGCAGGCCAGTGCCGCGGCGCCCGCGCCGGCGGTCACCAGCCTGACTTCATCGATCGCCTTGCCAACCACCTTCAAGCCGTTGAGGATCGCCGCACAGACCACGATGGCCGTGCCGTGCTGATCGTCGTGGAACACCGGAATGTTCATGCGCTCCTTGAGCGCCTTCTCGATGATGAAACACTCCGGCGCCTTGATGTCTTCCAGATTGATACCGCCGAAGCTGGGCTCCAGCCGGGCCACCGTCTCGATGAACTTGTCCGGATCGCGTTCCTCGATCTCGATGTCGAAGACATCGATATCGGCAAACTGTTTGAACAGCACCGCCTTGCCTTCCATCACCGGCTTGGAGGCCAGGCTGCCGATGGCCCCCAGCCCCAGCACCGCGGTGCCGTTGGTGATCACCGCCACCAGGTTGCCGCGGGCGGTGTAGTCAGCGGCAGCACGCGGGTCCTGCTTGATCTCCTCGCAGGCCGCCGCCACGCCCGGCGAATAGGCCAACGCCAGGTCCCGCTGGTTGGCCATCGGCTTGGTGGCCTTGATCTCCAGCTTGCCCGGCTTGGGATAGAGGTGGTAGTCGAGGGCGGCTCGTCTCAACTCTTCAGACATAGTGAATCTTTACCTGCTGGTTAGGCTCCGTCCGACCTGATGCATAGGGATAGTGAGTCGGTGGGCGGTCGTTTTCTTTCTTTTCTGACCGGGCAGCTTTGGCCGGTCGAAGGAGTATGTTGCGGCGCATTAATAATGTGAAATAATGAATCATTATTTTATATAACAATTTATTATATTAAATCAGCCATGAGCTCATCCTTCAGCGCATCCGGTTGGGCACCACCAATACCGGCAGATGGCTGATCTGGGTCACATGGCGCGCGGTCGAACCGAGCAGGCCGTGGCCGATGAAACCTTCGCTCCAGCTGCCCATGACGATCATGTCGGCATTGTGCTTCTCCGCCTCCTGGGCGATGCGGTCCGCGGGACGGCCGGTGGTAACCAGGATCTCTTTGACCATGGAGCTCTTCTTCTCGCACAGCTCCAGTTCCTCATGGCAGAAGTTCTCCAGCCGGGTCTTCATCTGCTTGAGGATCTTCTTCATGCCGTCGCGCTCCAACTGCTCCGCCTTCTTGTCGGGCAGATAAGCGGAGAGTACCGCTTCTCCGGTGCTGCCCAGCGGTTCGACCACGTGCAGCATGATGATCTCGGCGTTCAGATGCTGCGCCAGGCTGATGGCATGGCGAAACACCGGCCGCATGTTGCGGCCCAGGTCGGTGGCGTAGAGGATGGTCTTGATCTCGGGAAGTGTGCTCACGTCAATCGCCTCACTTGTAGCCTTGCAGCTTGTCGAGGTATTCCGGCAGGAACAGCGAAATCTGCGGAATGTAGGTGATCAGGATCAGGAACAACAGCAACAGCAGCAGCCACGGCAGCACCGCTTTGATGACCCAGCCGATGGAGTTGCCGGTGATGCCGGCGGTAACAAAGAGATTGAGGCCCACCGGCGGCGTCAGCATGCCGATCTCCATATTGACCACCATGATGATACCCAGGTGAATCGGGTCGATGCCCAACTTGGTGGCGATGGGGAAGAGGATCGGGGCCATGATCAGCAGGATTGCAGACGGCTCCATGAAGTTGCCCGCCGCCAGCAGCAGCAGGTTCATGACGATGAGGAACATCCAGGGCTCCAGGCCCCAGTGCACGATGGTATCGGCGATCACATGGGGTATGCGCTCGGTGGTCAGTACATGCGCGAACAGCATGGCGTTGGCGATGATGAAGAGCAGCATGATACTGACCTTGGCCGCGTCCAGCACCGTGTGTTGGATCTCCTTGTCCGTCAGCGCCCGCGGGAAGGTCAGCAGCGACTGCCAGAGATTGCGCGAGACCATGGCGACGGCGCCCTCCCCCGAATGGCGCCAGGGCTTGCCCTTCAAGGGTCCCATGTCCCGGTAACCGAAGACCGAGACCAGGAAGGCGTAGACGGCGGAGACCGCGGCCGCCTCGGTGGGACTGGCGATGCCGCCGTAGATGGAGCCCAGCACGATGACGATCAGCATCAGACCGCCGGAAGCGCTGAAGCCTGAACTGAGGATCTCGCGGAAACCCGGCCAGGGCTGGGAGGGCAGATGCTTGATGCGCGCCACGACGTAGATCGCCGCCATCAGCATCAGCCCCATCATGATGCCGGGAATGAAGCCGGCCATGAACATCTTCGCCGCCGACACCTCGGTCGCCGCCGAGTAGACCAGCATGACGATGGAGGGCGGAATCAGGATGCCCAGGGTGCCGGCGTTGGTGATGACGCCGGCGGCGAAACTCTCGGGATAACCCGAACGCACCATGCCGGCGATGACGATGGTGCCGATGGCCGCCACCGTGGCCGGCGACGAGCCCGATACCGCGGCAAACAGCATACAGGCCATGACCGAGGCCATGGCCAGCCCCCCCTTGATATGGCCCACGCAGTCGATGGCGAAACGGATCAGCCGCTTGGCCACACCGCCGGTGGAGAGGAAGGAGGAGGAGAGAATGAAGAAGGGAATCGCCAGCAGCGTGTAGTGTTCGGACAGGGCCTCGAACAGCTTGAGGGCGATGGAGGCCAGCGAGTCATGGGAGAAGAGCAGGATGGTCACGATACTGGAGAAACCCAGCGCGATGGAGATCGGCATGCCGATCAACATACAGAAAAAGAGCAGAATGAAGAGGGTTGCGGTGGTCATTACTTCTTCTCCTCATCCAGGCGTTCGTTTTCGGAGGCGAGCTCCTCGGCCAGGTGCATGCTCTCCTCGGCTTCGGTCTTGTGACTGAAACCTGTAACGTCACCTCGGATGATGTGCCACAGGAGCTGCAGCAGACGGATGGAGAGAAAGACCAGACCGATGACCAGGATGCTGTGCGCGATCCAGGTCTGCACCGGCAGATCCTCCAGCTCGATCTGGATCTTTTTCATCTTGGCCAGATAGATCCAGGAGCCGTAGATAAAGAGACCGCAATAGGCCAGCGAGAGCAGTACGGCGATTGACGAAAGAATACGCTGTCCGATCTCGGGCAATTTCTTGATGAAGGCGTCGACACCGATGTGGGCACCGACCTTGAGACCGTAGGAGACCCCGAAGAGCACGAACCAGGCGGATAGGTGGAGCGTCAGTTCCTGGGCCCAGAGAAAGCCGCTGTCGAAGACGAAGCGCATCACCACCTCGACGAAAACCAGCAGCGTCATCGCCACCAGCAGCAGGGAGATGATGCCCTCCTCCGCCCTATTCAGCATACGCAATAACATCGATCTCCTCCTTCACCGTCGATTCTCAAACCGCGTGGTCCTGCACTGCGGAGAGGAACATTCTTGTTGTCAGTGAAAACACGCCCGCCGGAAAGACCGGCGGGCATGCGTGGGGTCACGGCCGGAAAAGCCGTAGCTTACAGGTTACATGTTGTTCGCGTTGTAGGCGGCGTCGATCAGATCCTTGCCGATCTCTTCCTCGAACTGCTTCCATACCGGCTTCATCACCTCGACCCACTGGGCGCGCTGCTCGGGGGTCAGCTCGATGACTTCGCTACGACCGGAGTCGATGATGCGCTGACGGTCGTTGACCGACTTCTGAGCCGCCACCTCGTTACCGAAGGCGATGGCCTCGTCCAGTGCCTTTTTGACCTCGGCCCGGATGTCGTCAGGCAGATCCATCCAGAACTCGGCGGAGGTCACCACCATGTAGTCGAGCAAACCGTGGTTCGACTCGGTGATGTAGGGTTGCACCTCGAAGAACTTCTTGGAATAGATGTTGGACCAGGTGTTCTCCTGTCCGTCGATGGCCTTGGTCTGCAGCAGGGTGAAGACCTCGGAGAAGGGTTTCTTCAGGGGCACCGCTTCAACCGCCTCGAACTGAGCGGCCAGCACGTCGGAGGTCATGATGCGGAACTTCAGGCCGGAGGCATCGGCCGGTACCCGCAGGGGCTGGCTGGAGGAGAGTTGCTTCATGCCGTTGTGGATGTAGCCCAGGCCGACCAGGCCCTTCTTACGCATGGAGTTGAGCAGTTCCTGACCCTTGTCGCTCTGCTGGAAGCGCTCCACCGCCGCCATGTCCTTGAACAGGAACGGCAGGTCGTACAGCTGCAGCTTGCGGGTGAAGCTCTCGAACTTGGAGAGCGAAGGGGCGGCCATCTGCACGTCGCCCAGCAGCATGGCCTGCAGTACCTTGTTGTCACCGAAGAGCTGGGAGTTGGGATAGACCTCGACCACGACCTTGTCGCCCAGGCGCGTTTCGACCAGTTCCTTGAACTTGTTGGCCATCTGGCCTTTAGGGGTGTTCTCTGCCACCACGTGAGAAAACTTGATCACGATGGGTGCGGCGGCAAGAGGCGCGGCAATCAGGCTGGCGGCCATGGCCACCGCAAATATCAGCTTACGCATATCATTCCTCCGAAAGTCACTGTGTTGTTTACACCCGATAAATATCGGATTGGCTTTATAGCGCAAAAACGGGGCCAACCTGCTCGAAATGCCCTAAGGCCCTGTTTTGATGCGGTGATCAGTCTAGTAACTGTAGACGACAGCGTGGAGAAATGGGTGAATTTCCGCCAATTCCACCCTGATTCAAGTGGGAAGATCCGCCATATCCACCCCGGATAGTCTCTGTTCCGATGCGCGGATCGCGTTGGACGCCTACTCGGAATACGGCGTACGAGCTGCGGGGCAGACCTTAGAAGGGCGTCGTTCGCAAGCGTGAAAGTTCCAGCCCTGCAGCCTCCAACAGCGAAAACCCTGCCTTCCGTTTCAGCCTTTTTGTCGTAGCCGGTCCCAACCGACATCCCAGGGGCTGTTGAGCCAGCGGATGGCGATTTCCGAGAAATTCGGATTTTCTGACGGCTCGACGACAGGCGCGACATCCTCGAGGACAACCTCCTCGACCATCGGCGCGCCGGCATCGGCGTCCACGATCTCCTTGGTCTCGGCGGTGAAACTCAGACACGCTATCGAAGCGCCGCGCTGCAACAGCTGCAGATCCTTGTCCAGATTGCCGATCACGTCCCGCAGCATTGCTTTCATGGCTTCAGGGTAGGTCGGGTTGTCAATCATACGCACGAGATCGGCCTGCATCTCCCCGATCTGGGTCTTGATACGGCCACGCTGCACCTGCTCCTGCTGTTTCAGATGATGCACATGCTGTTTCAGAGTCTCGGCCGAAGCGGGTAACCCCGATCCGGGAGTCGGCACACCGCTCTTGCGTAACAACACACGCAGGGAGACCGCCGTCTGTGCCGTACGTTTGAAGGCATGCAACAGCTCCACCGGACTCTGTGAGTCCGATTCGCTCGACAGGGTGATGAACTCCACCTGCTCGTCGTCCGAGAAATCGATACCCGAATAGTTCAGGATACGATTGAGCTGCTTGTTGACGATGATCTCCAGGTTGTCGAGATACTCCTTGAGCCGGTTGATCGGCAGATTGCGCAGACTGCTGCTGATGGAGCTGTAGAGTCGCAAGACCTCCTCGGGCAGATCCTTCGCGGCAACGCCCATGACGAGTACGGCGTTCAGGCTCTCCTGCATACACTCGATGGCGCGGGTGATGTCGACCATCTGTTCGAGTATTTCCCGCTTCCGCTCCAGCGCGGAAATGTCCAGCCTGAGTGCTTGATTCTCGGAAGTCGCTGGCATCATGGCATCGATTGTTCCCTTGCTGATGACGAGGGCTACAGGCCTGATCAAACAGTGGTCAAGGCGGCAGCGCAAACCGGCTCGACGGTCGTGGACCGCCAGGCATGGGAGGCGAACCCAATGCCTTGGTTAGCGGCCTGAATGCGACCCGCTTGAACGCTTCAGTCAGCTTTTTCCCATTTGAAGCGCACCGCCGGACGAAACAGAAAAACCTTGCATGACAGGGTCTCTGATTGGCATCACCCGGCGTCGAATGATTTGACATAAAGGGTTTATTCGTACCCGCGGGCGTGGTAAGAGGAAAGAACTGAACACAGACGATGCAGACAGACAAAGCCGATGACAGACTATCCCAATCCCCTGCTCCCTCCCGAACAGATTCCGCAGGTCTCCCTGGAATCCATGAATAAGACTCACAGGGAAGAGGTCGAATTGGTCAATCGCCTTGCAGTCACGGTGGCGGCCGGGATCGCGGGCGAAGCCGACTCTGCGGAGATCGCATCGCTGCTCGACGACTGGCTCGAACACACCCGCAACCACTTTGCACGCGAAAACGAGCTGATGGTGCAATACAATTTTCCCGCGCTTCCGGTCCACAGCGGGGAACATGAAAGGGTTCTGACCTTGCTGGAGGATCTGCGGCGAACCTGGATCGAGAGCAAGGCACTGAGACCCCTGGCCCTGTTCCTGTTCGAAGAGTGGCCAGCCTGGTTCGATAACCACGTCCATACCATGGACAACGTCACCGCCAGTTTCATACGTCAGCAGGGTGGATGAAGCGGTAACGGATTCAGTCTATCGGTGGCCAGCTCTGGCGGCTCAGAAAGTCGGGCAACTCCGCCAGCGACGGAATCACCCAGGGCACCTCCAGGTCGGCGGCGACGCTTCGATCCAGCGCCCCGCTCAATACCACGACAATGGGTATCCCGCAGTTGTGCGCCATGCTGACATCGCTCTTGGCATCGCCCACGCAAAGCGTCTCGGTCACATCCAGTCCATGCCGCTGGCAGAGCCGGCGCAGATGGTAGCCCGTGGCTTTCTGATGTTCAGGAAGATCGGAGTCACTGGTGGAGATCACTTCGCTGAACAGGGTCTTCAATCCGAAGCCTTCCACTATTCGGCCCAAAGGGGCTTCCGCCATGCCTGAAATGAGGTAGAGCCTATAGGACTTCACCAGCCTGTGCAGTGCCGCCAGGATGCCTGGCAAGGGCCGGGCCGCGGCCACCAGGCGTTCATCGATATGCTGGTGATAGTGGCTCAGCGCCCGATCCAGCGCCGGGTGAGACGGGCCAAGCACCCCCGCCAGCTCCCGCCGGGGCGACTCCCCCCAATGGCGAAGTATTCCCGCCTCGATTTCGCTGGGGGTATAGGCGTCATCCACCGCCCGTACGGCGTCGATATAGGTATCGATATAGGCCTGGTTTGTGTCATCGGCGATGACACCGTCGAAATCGAGAACGATCTGGCGCAGGCTGCTGCTCATCGCCTTATCGGGCCAGTGAAGCGTAGGTGGCGTCGAGCAGCCGGCAAAGGTCATCCGGCGCCAGCTCGATCTCCAATCCCCGCCGTCCGGCACTGACGTAGAGGGTCTCGAGGGCTCGGGCGGAATCGTCGATGAGGGTGGGGAGACGACGCTTCTGCCCCAGCGGGCTGACACCGCCCAGTACATAGCCGGTCGAGCGTTCCACCGCATCGGCCTCCGCCATCACCGCCCGTTTGCCGCCGAGTGCCTTCGCCGCCGCCTTCAGATCAAGTTTCGCAGAGACCGGCACCACGGCCACGGCAAGCCGGCGGCCATCGAGCATGAAGACCAGGGTCTTGAAGACCCTGGCCGGTTCCACGTCCAACCGCTCCGCCGCCTCTTCACCGTAGGACGGGTGATTCGGATCGTGTTCGTACTGATGGACTTGATACGGAATACCGGCTCGCTTGGCCAGTTCGATCGCGGGTGTCATGCCTGCTTCTCTCCAGGATCGGGCTCGCTGTAGGCCACCACCCGGTGGGTAATGAACATGATCAGCAACACCGCGGCGCCAAAGAGATAGAGCCCGGGGTGAATCTCGATCTCGGCCACCACACCCAGCTTGACGGTCACGATCATCACCGCCACCACCATCACGTCGAGCATCGCCCAGCGACCATAATCGTGCATCATCTTCAACAAACGGAGATAACGGGGCGAGCGGATCTGGCGATGCCACAGCAGCAAGAACAGCAGCGCAATCTTGAGCAGCGGCAGCACCACGCTGAAGAGACCGACCGCGGCGAAGATGACCCACTGTCCCCGTTGGAACAGTTCCATCAGCCCGCTGATGATGGAGAAGGAGTTGGCGATGAACAGGAACTTGGTCAAGGTCAGCATGGGCAGAAAGAAGCCCGACAACAGCAACAGTGTGGTAACCAGCAACAGGCCGGTCAGCCCACGGGCGGCGCGTCTGGGAATCAGCGCTGCGGCCTCGTCGACACCGTTAGTCCGTTCACTCATCGGGCATCCGACGGGTCAGGCCCGCAACAGCGTCCACACGCCGATGGCGATGAAACCGGCACCGGCGATGTAGTGAAGGTGCTTCTCGCTGACATAGGCGGAGATGGCGCTGCCGGCGACCACGCCGATAGCGGAGGCCACCACCAGCGCCATGGACGCGCCAAGGAAGACCGTCCACTTGCTGACCTCCTTGTCGGCGGCAAACAACATGGTCGCCAGCTGGGTCTTGTCACCCAGCTCGGCGATGAAGACCGCGACAAAAACAGTCGAGAGAATTTTCCAATCCACGATAACCTACCCAGAATGTGTAAGAGCCGGCACGCTAGCTCCGGCCGGCGGAATAAACGATTGATGCGGGTACCACCTTACCCCGCACGGTGAGTGCCGGTGCGGTATGCGGGTGTAGTACCGAAGCGGGGATGGTAGCCGGGATGCGCCGGAACCGCCACAGTGGGTGAGCCTGCGAGGTCGACCTGGGAGCCCGTAATGCCTCGAGCACCAAACACAAGGCCACTCCACACCGCGACTGGCGGAGAGGCGCCACATGATAGCAGCGCCACCCGACTGAAATCAGGCGATTGAATCCGTCAGCCGGTAGAATCTGCGGGCGTTGTCGCTGAACACGCCTCTCACCCCGTTTTCACACAGGGCATCTCCGATCCGTTGCAGATCGCGTTCATCGAAGGGCCTGGGGGCACGGGTCGAAGGCAGATCGCTGCCGAACATCAGGCTGCCGGGATTCGCCGCATAGAGCTCCCGCAGCAAGGGGATCGGATCGCTCTCCAGACGTCCGAAACCGCTGGCCTTCACATGCACGCCCTGCTCCACCAAGTCGAGCAGACGCGCAGAGGCGCGTCGTGAGAGCGCCAGATGGTCGATGCAGACCGATGGGAGTTCAGCGATTGCGTCGAACAGCCGGTCCACCTGGGTGGCGTCGGCATAGAGCTCGACATGCCACCGGCACAGCGCATAGACCCGCTGTGCGAACGGAATCCATTCCCGGAGCACTTGCGGACCGCCGCGGTAGAGATTGAAGCGCACCCCCCGCACCCCGGCCTGATCGAGTGACAGCAGTGTGTCGTCATCCACTGTCGGCGGCAGCTGGGTAACACCGACATATCCGGGTCCGAGCCGTTTCAACGTCGCCAGCAGATAACTCTGGTCGTAGCCCTGAAAGGAACCCGATACCACGACCCCGCCGACCAGCGGGTGGCCATTCATATGTTGCAGATAGTCGTCGCAGGTAAAGGGTTCGGGTAGGAAACCCTGGTTGTCCTGCAGCGGATAGGCGGGATCGACGATATGAAAATGGGCGTCGATCAGGGGAATATCGGTCAGGGTCATAGGCAGGCTCTCCTCTGCTCAGTATGGACCAAGCATCTCGCTTTTTAAGTCATTGCCAACCCTTCAATGTGCATGGGTCACTGGTAGAGACGCCCGCGATGACGAATCCAACCGTCCTCATGGCTACCTCGCGGATCGTGGTGTGTCCAATGGATCACCCCACCACGCGGGTTCCACTCATACTCGCCGAAGAGCTCCACCCGGTCATCGACCTCGAGCCCATCGATCCGGGGAGCCAGGTCGATGTTGTGCGCCACCAGCAGCGTCTGCCCGGAAGCGAGGCGCAGGACAAAACGCTGGTGACGGCTGCCGTCTCGGTCATCCGGCAGCAGCCTCGACACGTGCCCGGCGATCCGAACCTGCAGATTGCTTTGCCGGTTTTCAAAGGCCTGCTGTAACAGCCGCTCACTTGCTTCCGGAAGCTCCGTGCCCGGCGAGGTCGGCAGGGACGTGTCGTCGCGGATCGTCGTGAGCGTAGAGCCTTCACCGCCCAGAAAGCCGTAGTATGCGGCAGCCAGAAGCAGACCCAGGACGATGAGTTGCGCCAGCAGTTTGGTTGGTTTCATTTGCCTTCCCAAAGCGATACACGAACCGGTTTTTTTACCCATTCGCTTCCCCGCACTCTGATCGGGTTATTGGTGGGGC
>JBNKYJ010000105.1:0-14954 GCA_050300835.1 Sedimenticolaceae bacterium | reverse complement strand
GGTGGCCTGGGCGTGAAACGCCCCAAGCGCTATGGCGCCTTCATGGCCACGGATGTGGACAGCGAAACGGCGATCAGGGACTCCGTGAACCGGCTGGCGGAGATGAATGACGAGATCAAGCTGATCCTGACCGGCATCATCGATTTCGATGCCGGGGCGGTGACCGACGAGCCCCAGTTCGATCTGGAATCGACCCGCCTGGTGGTGGAGACCGCCAGGGCCCGGGGCCGTCAGACCTTCGCTCACTGCAGCGGCGAGAAGGGTCTGGCCATTGCCGCCCGGGCGGGTATCGGCTCCATCGAACACGGCTTCTTCATGAACCGGGAGACCCTGGCCATCATGCGCGACAACCAGGTGGCCTGGACACCCACCTTCTGCCCGGTCCATTTTCAATGGGCAAAACCGGAGGCGGTGGGTTGGGTGCCGCAGACAGTCGACAATCTGCGGCGCATACTCGATGCGCACGCCGAGCACCTGCGCCTGGCCGATGAGATGGGCGTGACTCTGCTGATGGGCACCGATGCCGGCAGCATGGGCGTGGAGCATGGTCACGCCATGTTCGAAGAGATCGACCGTTACCTGGAGGCGGGTCTGTCGCTGGAGAAGACCCTGCGCGCGGCCACCTCGTCGGCGCGGCGCCATTTCGGTTTCGAGCAAAGCAAGCTGGAACTTGGCGCGCCTTTTGATGCGGTACTGCTCGATACCTCGCCCTTTGATGATATCAACGCCCTGCGCAAACCACGCCAAGTTTGGTCTGGCGTCTGAATGGCGTTAGAAAAAGTCCGCCAATGAACATTAATTGCCGTGCATGACTTTTCTTGATTACCCCTATGATTCGCCACGCTTCTGGTAGGAATGATTCGAAGAGTTTTGAACTATTTGAGTTAATAGTGATGTGCTTTGAGTTGAGCTGTTCGCTGCGCCCAGGCGTATCATACCCCCTCTCCCTGGCCCTCTCCCACGAGGGGAGAGGGGATGCTTAGATCAAGAGCGGGAGCGAAAACGGCTTGTTTCCAAGACCTAACAGGAAGCGTTCGAGACACTCAAAAGCACTTTCCCTCTCCCCTCGCGGGAGAGGGCCAGGGAGAGGGGGATATTAGACCGTGAGCGCAGCGAACACCCTTGGGATTCGTATTAATAGGCCCAAATTGAAGGAGACTGATTTGTGACAGCCCGTATCATAGATGGTAAAGCCCTGGCCAAGAGCCTGCGCGTAAAGTTTCGTGAACGGGTCGATGCACTGGTCGCCAAAGGGGTGCGCCCCGGACTGGCGGTGATCCTGGTCGGTGAGAACCCCGCCTCCAAGGTCTATGTGGGAAACAAGGTCAAGGCCTGCGAGGAGTGCGGGGTCGAGTCCCTGCGTCACGCGCTGCCCGCCGATGTGCCCGAGGCCGAACTGCTGGCGCTGATTCAACGTCTGAATGCCGATTCCAGCGTGCATGGCATTCTGGTACAGCTGCCGCTGCCGCCCCATATCGACGTGCGTCGGGTACTGGAGGCGATCGCGGTGGACAAGGATGTGGACGGTTTCCATCTCTACAACGTGGGCGGCCTGGTGGTGGGCAACAGCATCTTTCCCCCCTGTACCCCCTATGGGGTAGAGCTGTTGCTGGAGACCACCGGCGTCGAGGTGGCGGGCAAGAACGTGGTCATTGTCGGTGCCTCCAATATCGTGGGCAAGCCGATGGCGCTGATGCTGCTGCAGAAGGAGGCGACGGTCACCGTCTGCCACGTCAAGACCCGCGACCTGGCTCAACACACCATCCTCGCCGACATCCTCATCGTCGCCGCCGGCAAGCCCGGCCTGATCGTGCCGCAGATGGTACGCAAAGGTGCCATCGTCATCGACGTGGGGATCAACCGGCTGCCGGACAACAGCCTGGTCGGCGACGTCGACTTCGAGGGGGTGAAGCAGAAGGCTTCCTGGATCACCCCTGTTCCCGGTGGCGTAGGCCCCATGACCGTCACCATGCTGATCGAGAACACCCTGCGCTCGGCAGAGATGCGCCTGGGTGAAGGCTTGGGCATAGGTCACGAGGGGTGGGACGCGGCGGCCGCGCCTTGAACGGAGAGCGCGGAGAGACCAGCTGGCTGGCCGTTTGGGCGGCAGTCGGTTGTGGCATCGGTGGCGCCATCAACGTGGGCAAGGTGCCCATGGCCATGGATCTGCTGCGTCAGGAGTTCGGGCTCTCGCTGGTCACCGCCGGTTGGGTCGCCTCCATGTTGAGCACCCTGGCGGTCTTCAGCGCCCTCTTTATCGGCGTGGTCTGCGATCGTATCGGCCACCTGCGCATGACCGGCATCGGAATCGCCATCAGCATCGCCGCCACCCTGGCCGGCCTGCTGGTTCACGACAGCGGAGGTCTGCTGCTGACCCGTTTTGGCGAGGGGGTCGGATTCCTCATCGTGGTGATCGCTGCCCCGGGGCTGGTCAGCACCGCCGCGAATTCGGTCGATCGCCGGTTCGCCCTCGGCATCTGGGCCACCTATCTGCCGACCGGCGTCGGTCTGACCATGCTGGTGGCGCCGATTCTGCTACCGCTTTGGGGATGGCGCAGCCTGTGGTGGTTGTCCATCGTCAGCCTGGCGACAGCGGGTTTTGCGATCTTTCACTTGCGCCATCGCTATGCCGGTCACCCCGCGGATTCCCCTCATTCGCTCAGCGATGTCACCAGCGCCGTGCTGAATCTCACACCATGGCTGCTCGGTTTTGTATTCTGCAGTTGGGCGATTCAGTATTTTGCCCTGATCGTCTGGTTGCCGACCTTTCTGGAGCAACAGTACAACCTGAGCCATGGCATGGTTGGCCTGTTGTGTACTGTAGTGGTGTTCGTTCACGCACCAGGGAATCTGCTCGGTGGTGTGCTGGTCAAGCGCCACTACCGTCGAGGTACATTGATCGTGGTTGCCGGTATCATAACGGCGCTGTTGAGTCTGATTGTCTACCTTGAACTGTTGCCCGATGTGTTGCGATATCTCGCTTGCATCGCGCTATCGTTCAGCGGCGGACTGATTTCCGCATCGGTACTCTCGTCCACTGAGGCATTGGCCAAAACCCGGCGCCAGATCGGTACCCTGCAGGGGTTGTTCATTCAGTGTGCCCATCTGGGCCAGTTCGTCGGTCCACCGCTGATCGCGCTGTTGGTGTCGCGTAGCGGGCTTTGGCAGGACGCGCTGTGGATCACCGGAAGCGCCGCTGTCGCCAGTATCCTGCTCGGGATGGCTATCCAACGAAGAGAGGGGCGATCGCTGTTGGCAGCAGTTTCGTAAAATACGCATACGCTGATTGTAAGAAAGATTCCGCCCGCTGGTGGTATCGTCGTAGGTGACGTATCCGTATATGATGAGTGGGACAGAGATTGATATGACTAAGGGTACTAAAGGCAATGGGCTTGATCTCGCGGATTTCTCCATCGGGGATGAAGTCCGCGAGCCCGAGCAGATCAAGCACAATGTGGGCTATGCGATCCGGCGTGCCCAGATGCGCATCTATGAGCACTTTTATGCCTCCCTGGCAGATCTGGATACGACACCGACCCGATTCACTTTGCTGATGCTGATCCGCGAGAATCCTGGAATACGTTCCGTGGACCTGGCGCGTGCCCTCGGTGTGGCCCGTTCCGGCATGGTCAGGCTGATCGATGAACTGGAACAGCGTGGACTGATCTCCCGTGAGATCGACAAGAATGATCGTCGCAATCAGTCGCTTGTGCTTACCGGTCTCGGTCGTCGTAAGTTGAGCCGCATGGAGAAAACGGTGGAAGAGCATGAGGCGCTCATGACCACTGATCTCTCTGAGAGCGAGAGGGAAAAATTACTCGAACTGCTTTGGCGTGTGGCAATGTAGGGCCTGTTACCAGGCCCTAGGGAAATCTGTACAAGGATTGAGATGAGCAACGAAAGAAAAACGGAGATGGACGGATCGAACGCATTCTCGATGGGGAATGAAATACGGCAACCCGCTCTGGTCAGCCAATCCATAGGATACGCACTACGTCGGGCACAGATGCGTGTGTACGAAGAGTTTCTCAGTCTGCTGGCGGAACTCCATACGACACCGACTCAATATACCTTGATGCTGTTGATTCGTGAAAACGAGCGAGTACGCGCGGTGGACCTGGCGCGAAATCTCCGTGTGGCGCCATCTCGCATGGCCAAGCTGATCGATGATCTGGAACGTCGCAAGCTGATCTTACGGGAGACACTTCGCAGTGACCGCCGCAACCGGATGCTGGTTCTCACCTCCCAAGGTGAACGAACACTCAATAAGCTGGAGCAGTTGGCGGAGCGTCACGAAGCGCAACTGACCGAGGGTTTCAGCATTGAAGACAGGGAGTGCCTGCTCGGATTGCTTTGGCGTATCGCCCAACCATCATGAATTGCAATCAGCACGACATACCGGGTAGCCGATAGCCCGGACGCAGAGAAGAGGAATCCGGTTTTCTGTCACCCGGATAATTCCTGGATTACGCGTTGCTTCATCCAGGCTGCTCAACCGCTCCTGAGTCACGGCAATTGTCGGTCCTGCCGGTCTATTTATTGATTGATGTATTGTTCCAGTGTGACCACATTGGTGACCTTGGCCAGCATGCGCAATGTCGGATCGTGGTCATCGTCGCTGGGTGCGATGCAGCAATCCCCGATCACCGTGCACTCGTAATCCAGGTCGTGAGCGGCCCGGGCGGTAGTCTGCATGCCGACATCCGTAGAGCAGCCGACGATCGTAATCCGTGTGATGCCCGCGTTACACAGGATCAGGTCGAGGGGTGTTCCGACGAACGCATTGACGCGGTGTTTGGTCAAGACCGTTTCACCGGGCAGGGGACAGGCTTGGGGCACGAACTCCGTTCCCCAGTCATCGAGCTTGAGTGCACCCAGCCGGGAGGCGTGCTTGAAGAGGGGGGAATCCTTGGGTTGTTCCCGATAATCCGGCGAGAAACCGACGCGCACGTGGATGATGGTATAGCCTTGGCTGCGCGCATACTCCAGCAGCGTTGCCACCCTGCTCAAGCTGTCGTGCCGCTGGGCGAAATCGGCATAGCCCTTACCGGAGAGTTTGCCTTCCGGCGCTATGAGTTCATTGATGAGGTCGATCAGTACCAGCGCTTGTTGCATGGGCGGATTCACTGTGGAGATAGAAATTACCGGATATGTCCGCAGGATGCCGAGGGTTCGCGCCATTGCGCTTGCGCAGTACTGCGGAAAAGAGTTCGCGGCGGGAACTGATGCCGAGCTTTTCGTAAGCCCTGCTGCGGTAAGTGATCACGGTGGTCGGCTTCAATTCCAGTTCCCCGGCGATCTGCTCCACGGTCACGCCGTCGAGTATGCGCAGTATCACCTGTCGCTCTCTTTGGGTCAGCAGTGAGCAGAGTTGATCAATGTCGTCGCTGACAGAGGTTCGATAGTCTCCCTCGCTATCGGCTTCGAGCCGGCAGTGGCGGGATACGCTGGTGGCGATCAGCGGGGCCAGTTGCAGCATCGTCTCGATGTCCTGTTTGTCGAGGGTGCCTTGATCGCGATGTCTACAGAAACTGGTGGTTATCCACTCCCGGCGGCCGGTCTTGATGGTGATGGCCATGCTGTCGACGATCCCCAGGGTATCGTTATAGAGGCGACGCAACTCCGCATCGATGATCTGGGTCAGTGTCTGTCGGTGGACCGTGATGTGGCCGATCTCCTGTTGCGGCAGGATGCTCTGCAGGTGCAGTTGAATACGGTCATGTTGATGGAGATGGCGCGCATAATTGCTGGCGCAGTGAAAGATCTGGTGGTCATCGGTCTGACTGGTTACGGAGACGACACGAGGATTGCGTTCGGCCGCAAAGGCCATCACGCTGCAGTTGGCCATGGGTACATGGCGGTTGACCAGTTCCAGAACGGCATTCGACAAGGTGGTGTGATCGACACTGCCGATGGCGTCGAGCAGTCGGCAGACAAGCATGGAGTCGAGCGCAATGCCGGTGTTGCTGGTGACACTGTTCCAATGTTCCACAATGAGATCCTCCTGCTATGTGCAACTGCTTGCGATAGGGCCAGTCATTGGCGCTATCCCTTGGCAGGGACCGGCACTGGGTGAATGCGGCTCATGAGCGAAAAGCGTTCACTCATCTGTGCCGCTATCGCCGAGAGGTGATCCAAGGCTGATGCCAGCTTGCAGATTCACTAATAGTTATGAAAGCTAATAGTTAATATAGTGAACTATTATTTTCATGTCAAGAATGGGGTTTTAGCTATCTGGATCAGGCTAGCTCACTGTTTTAAAAGGGATATTTAAAGGCTCTCCAAACGAGGCAGGGTAATGGGAGATATCTAGGTTGCCGGCATGAAAACGCTGCAGAGCACCTGCTGGAACTTGCCTTCACGAAGGTGATAGTGAATGAACTGTGGGATTAAGGTCACTTGTCCCTTGCGCAGGGCGACGATGTCATCCAGGCTCTGTTGCTGCAAGGTCTCCCGGCTCAGTGTTTCCACCACTTCCAGTCTGACCCTGGCTTCGATGGCGACCATGTGGGCGTCGCCAACAAAGGCGATCAACTGGATGCTTTCCTTGATGTAGGCATGAAAGAAGTCGTAAAAGCCCCTTATCGCCGCCTTGCTGTTAAACTCATAACCGGCGAACGCCAATGACAGGTCGTCGTGGTAGTAGGCAAGAAATTCGTCGTAGCGTTGCTCGTTGGACAGCTTCAGATAGTGTTAGAACTCGTTGCGGGTCACGGCTTCGACTCCACGTAGGCTGTCTCTGCTACGCTGGTCCCGACAGCCTGTCCCTGTAGCGGGTGAGAAACTCGCGCACTGTTTCGGGTCTCTGACCGGTCAGTTGCTCCACGTCATCTGAGACGATGGCGAACCCCCCGTTCCTGATCGTGGCTTCGAAGGAGACCATGTCATCGCTGCACCAGCCGAAACCATCGACCACATGATCGTCCTGGGCAGTGCGTGGGATCCCCAGGCTGTCGAAAAAGGCATAGAGTTCTTCATCCGTAATGTCTTTGTAGGCGATGGGCTTGCCCCCCAGTTCTGAGATCAGGTCGCAAAGTTCGCGATAACTGATCAGCTCCGGACCTGTAATGTCGTAAGTCTTGCCCTGGTGTCCCTCCGTGGTCAGAACGGCGACCGCCGCGCGAATGCAGTCATCGCGGCTGATCATGGCGATTCGGCCGTCACCTGAGGAGGAGAGCCACTGGCCGGAGCCTAACGCGGCCGGAGCGGCGGCATCGCGCATGGCCTCCATGTATTGAGAATTGCGCAGAAAGGTCCACTCTATGCCAGACGCCTTGATCATCATTTCGGTAACACGATGATCGTGCACGGCGATCGAGTCATCGCTTTGCGGCTTGCCGACGAACGAGGTGTAGACGATATGCGTTATGCCGACCGCCTTGGCGGCATTCACGGCGTTTCTATGCTGGGGTTCGCGTTGACCCGCGCGGCTGGTACTGATCATCAGCATCTTGTCGGCGCCGGCGAAGGCGTCGAGCAGCGATTCGTAGTCGTCGAAATCGCCCTTTCGGGTGTCGGCGCCGAGTTCGGCAAAGGCCATCAGCTTGTCTGGATTGCGGGAAACAAGGATCAGGTCGCTAGCGGGCACGCCTCTGTCCAATAGTCCCTGGGTGGTGTTGGAGCCGAACGGACCGGAAGCGCCGGTAATCACGAATTTCATCTATGCGTACCTTGATTGTCAGATTCTGAAGGTATGCCCTACAGGGCTGTCTGATGCTCAACTATAGCGTCATTGCGCGGCCTTACGGAAGCAGGTTTGAACCTGACAGGTGTTAGGTATTTGCCTAGCGCTGCGAAGGTGAAAGCCTGATTCTCGCGAGTGGGAATCTTGAATAAGATACCGATTGCATTGGCAGATAAACAAACGACCATGATGAGATTTGACTATATAGTCGTGGGTGCTGGATCGGCAGGATGCGCCCTGGCCGCACGGCTGAGTGAAGAGCCTGACATGCAGGTACTGTTAGTGGAAGCTGGCGGCAAGGATACCGATGTGGCGATTCGGATGCCGATTGTCTGGCATCCCACCTCGGAATCGAACCGCTACGGCTGGGGCTTTCACACCGAGCCGGAGGAGGCTATCGCCAACCGCTCGCTGCACCAGCCCCGAGGCAAGCTCCTCGGCGGCTGCAGTTCGATCAACGGCATGATGTACTCCCGCGGCAACCGCAAGGACTACGACAGCTGGGCGGCCATGGGCCTGCAGGGGTGGAGCTATGATGAGGTGCTGCCCTATTTCATACGCTCCGAGAGCAGCTGGCGCGGCAAAGGCCCGTTCCATGGCGATAGTGGGCCGATGCGGGTCGAGTCCAATCCGAAAGAGCCCGGGCTCTACGAGGCGATCATCGCCGCGGCCGGGGAGCTGGGCTACCGGGAGCTGAAAGACTTTCACGCCGAGGAGCAGGAAGGCTTCGGCATGCCCGATTTCACCGTGCGCAAGGGGCGTCGGGAGAGCAGCGCCACGGCCTATCTCTCCGACGCGCGAACGCGGCCAAACCTGACCATCGCCACCGAGGCACTGGCTACTCGGGTGCTCTTCTCCGGCAAGCGCACGACCGGTATCGAATACCGTCAAGCGGGCGAGTTGAAGCAGGCAAAGGCGAGGGAGGTGATCCTGAGCGGCGGCGCCTTCAACTCTCCACAGCTGCTGCTGCTCTCGGGCATCGGCCCGCGGGAGGAGTTGCAGCCGCTGGGCATCGACCCCGTCCACCACCTGCCGGCTGTGGGCCGCAACCTGCAGGACCATCCGATGGTGGCCGCCGGCTTCATGGCGGCGGGGAAATTCAGCTTTGAAAGGATGTTGCGCTACGATCGCTTGGCGCTCGCCATGCTGCGATGGTTCGTCAACGGCAGCGGCCCTCTGGGTACGGCGCCGCTCTCCGCCCAGGCCTATCTGCGGACCCAGAGCGAAAGCGACTATCCCGATACACAGTTGCAGATCAGTCACGTCTCCATGATGGCCAAGCCCTGGTTTCCCGGTATCAGCAAGGGGGCCGGCGATCAGTTCACCGTTTCGGCCATGAACCTGAGGCCGCAGGGGCGCGGCTCGGTAAAACTGCGCTCGGCCGATCCTGCGGATACACCGGAGATCCGGCTTGGGCTGATGGAGCACCCGGCTGACATCGAGGCGGCCTTGAACATCTTCAAGTTCATTCGCCGATTCTTCGCCACCGATCCCTTCGCCAGGCTGGTCCAGGCGGAGCTTTTTCCCGGTGACGGCGTCAATTCGGATGACGAGATCGAGGGCTATCTGCGCCATAGCATGATGACCGGTGCGCATCCCACCAGCAGCTGCGCCATGGGCACCGACAGCGAAAACTCGGTGGTGGACGCGCAGTTGAAGGTGCACGGGATCGAGGGCCTGCGTGTCTGTGATGCCTCGGTCATTCCCCGCATCATGGCGGGCAACACCAATGTGCCGACCATCATGATCGCCGAAAAGGCGGCGGATCTGATCCGGTCAGGTAAAACTGATTTTAGAGGTATGCAAGCATGACAACGGCAGAGAGAACCATCCGACTGGCCTACCCCGACAGGCTTTTCATCAACGGCGCCTGGGTCGAGCCCTCCTCTGACGCCATCTTCGAGGTGGTCTCTCCCCACGACGACAAGCTTGTCGTCACTGTGGCCGAGGCGATCCAGCCCGACATCGAGGCTGCAGTAGCGGCGGCGCGCGAGGCCTTCGATCAGGGACCCTGGTCCCGACTGAGCCCGGCGGAACGGGCCGACTATCTGCGCCGTCTCTCCGCCGAACTGGACAAGCGCATGCCGGAGGTGGCTGCCGCCTGGACCGAACAGATCGGCGCCCTGGCAAGCTTTGCGCCTTTCGTTACCGGTGCGGGCAAGGCCGCCTTCGATCAGTTCGCCAACCTCGCCGAGAGCTTTGCCTGGGAAGAGCTGCGCGCTCTAAACGACGGACCGGGCAGCGGCCTGGTGGTGCACGAGCCGGTGGGAGTGGTCGCCGCCATCGCGCCCTGGAACAACCCCTTCGGCATCATGGCGGGCAAGTTGGCGCCGGCCCTGGCGGCGGGCTGCACAGTGATCATGAAGCCCGCCCCGGAGACACCGATCGAGGCCTATATCCTGGCCGAAGCCGTGGAGGCTGTCGGCTTCCCGCCCGGGGTGGTCAATCTGGTCACGGCCGACCGGGACGCCTCCGACTTCCTGGTCAACCATACCGGCGTGGACAAGGTGAGCTTTACCGGCTCGGTGGCAGCCGGTGAGCGCATCGGCTCGGTCTGCGGAAGCCGCATTGCCCGCTGTACCTTGGAGTTGGGCGGCAAGTCGGCTGCCATAGTGCTCGACGACTTCGATCCGAAGCTGGCCGCGCAGATGCTCGGTCAGTCCATCTGCATGTCTTCGGGACAGATTTGCGCCTCGCTCAGCCGGGTGCTGATCTCCTCCATCAAGCACGATGAGTTTGTCGGCGAGTTGGTAAAGGTGATGGGGGACGTCAAAGTGGGCAGCCCCTACGACCCAGAGACGCAGATGGGTCCGCTGGCCATGGCGCGCCAGTTGGAGAAGGTGGAGGCGTATATCGCCATCGGTCAGCAGGAGGGGGCGAAGCTGGTGGTGGGCGGCAAGCGTCCGGCGCACCTAGCGTCAGGCTGCTATATCGAGCCGACCCTGTTTACCGAGGTCACTGCCGATATGCGGATCGCCCGCGAGGAGATTTTCGGTCCGGTGCTCTGCGTATTGCGCTACGAAACCGAAGCCGAGGCGATCGCCATCGCCAACGACTCCGACTTCGGCTTGTATGGCGCGGTGTTTTCCAATGACAAGGCGGCCGTGCATCGCCTGGCCCGCGCGATGCGCACGGGAACGGTGGCGCAGAGCCGTTTCTGCTTCGATAGCGCCATGCCCTTCGGTGGTTTCAAGTACTCCGGCGTCGGGCGGGAGGGCGGCATCGAGGGGCTGCTGGGCTATACCGAAACCAAGTCGGTGATCTTTGCCTGACAGGCAACTCAAAACATCTCCTGATTGTCCACAACACCCAGCTACAGAGCCATGGCTATCGGTGCGCAAGCCGCGCCGGAATCCGACAGAGGTTTTCGCTGCGCTCACGGGTGATTGGGTTCCCCCTCTCCCTGGCCCTCTCCCGCAAGGGGAGAGGGAATGCACGGATCAGCAGCGGAAGTAACCGGACAGTTTATCCCTGCATCCTGGCTGGACGATTTCGAGGCACTCGAACAGAACGTCCCCTCTCCCCTCGCGGGAGAGGGCCAGGGAGAGGGGGGATCAAGCTTGTGCGCGCAGCGAACACCTATCCGGCACGGTGCGGCGAGCCGCACTCGAACAGCCTGAAGGATTTCAGTTGACCGCCTTAAGCAGTCCGTAGGGCTGGTGGTAGGCGCTGCTCAACTGTTGTCGCAGCGCCTTGACTGCGGTCATCCGCTCCGCCCTGGGCGAGATCAGGGTGCGCACACTCAAGTTGGCCAGCGGGAAATCGAGTTTGAGCGGAGTGAGCCTGCGCTGGACGTCGCGGGCAGCGAGGTTTCTCTCGAACATGCAGGTATAGCCCATGCCCTTGGCGAGCGAGTCGAGCATCAGCGGATACTCGTCGGTCTCCAGGGCGATGCGGCTGTTTTCGATCCCGGCCTGCTTGAGGACCCGGTCGGCCAGTCGCCGCAGTGGGTTTTCGGGCAGCAGATTGATACTCGTGAGGTTGCGTAGCTGCGCTCTGTCGACCGACTTGCAGCGCGCCAGCGGATGGTCCCTGGCGACGACGATCGCCATTTTTTCCTCGCAGAAGAGTTCCCCCGTCTCCTCCAGTTCACAGCCGAAGGTGATGGCGAAAGCGAGGTCGATGCGGTTGTCGAGCACCTGGTCGATGATCGCCCCGGTTGAGAGGTTGGCGAAGGTCACGCGCAGATCCACTTGCGGATGCCGGTTGCGGAAACTGTCAAAGGTGGTGAGCAGCGGCGAGCCCAGGCAGGCGTGCATGTTGACCTGGATCCGTTGCTTTTCGGTGGCGGCCGGAACAAAGGCCTGGGCCAGCTCGTTCACATCGCCGAGAATCTTCTGGCTGCGCTCGAGGACCGATTTACCCGTCTCGGTAAGCTGGGCGTTCTGTCCGGGTCTGCGGCTGAAGATCGTGCACTTCAGCCGCTTTTCGAGTTCCCGGATGTGTTCGCTGACGGAGACCGGCGTGATCTCCAGCTCCTCTGCGCAGCGGCGGAAGCTGCCGTACTTGACGACGGCGACGAAGACTTCCAGCTGACGCAGAGTGATGGACATGTCGGTTCCTCGGCGCCCCGTCAGGCGAAGGCCTCCTCAGGGACCCAGCTGCCGTGTACCTGGTGACGCAGGCGAATCGGCATCTTGATACGTGCCAACGGACCCTTTTCGATCTGTCCGGCCTCCAGTACCAGGACTTCAGCCAGCATGCTGTCGTGCAGGTGGACGGTCATGATCAGATAACCTTCGTGGCCCGGCTGTTTGGAGGGCACGTGTATGGGTTCCGCCACCGTGGTGCCCGGTCCCGGACTGTAGTGCTGGGCCTTGCCCGATTTGACCTCCAGGCGGGTGAGGGTGTTGAAGCCCATATGGGCGATGCCGATCATCTGCGGCGGGCCGTTCTCGGGGTTGTAGTTGATGTAGTAGCCCACGTCGTAGTCTTTCATGTGGTCCTTGTCGGCGATGCGGGGAAAGTCGCCGACCGCTTCACACAACACATACTCTTCCCATCCGTTGCCGGGATTGGAGAGGTCGAATTCCCAGCGCACATAGGGACACTGCATCTTCTCCTCTTCCAACGGCGTGTCGGAGTCGGCGCGAACGAACGGGAACTGGTGGCCGAGGGTGTAGGAGAAGTCCATGTAGACCTTGTTGCCCTCGGTATAGCCGTTCATGTAGTGGTAGGCGGAGACGGCGGGGCCTTCGAACCAGCGCATGTCCTTCACCGAGCCGTCGCGCGGCATGATGCCGACATAGGTGGGTTTGTCGGGTTCCCATTTCCAGTGGGGGCCGCCCGCTCTCAGGCGATCCAGATCGGCGGTGGTCGGGCTGAGGGGGAAGACGACATGCTCCTTGGTGACGACGAAATCGTGCATCATTGGCGCGTAGGGCGCTTCGAACCACTCCTCCTTGGTCAGCTTGCCGGCGGCATCGACAACACCATAGGCGATCTGCCTGGAAGCCAAGGTGTCCGGCTGATAGCCGTTGATGAACATCTCTCCGGTATCGAAATCGAAACGGGGGTGAGCGGTCACGGTCTGGCTCTTCAGCTTGCCGTCGAAGTTCCACCAGCCCTTGGTCTCCAGGGTGTGCGGGTCCACCTCCATCGGAATACCGTCCTCTTTCAGCGTCAGCAGCCTGCCGCCGTGCCAGATCGGCGTGGTATTGGAGACGCAGCGATTGACGCCGGCGACACTGGGGTCGTCGGTATAGGGATTGCGGTAGCGGCCGAACAGGGCCTTGCCGGCGGCCTGCTCCGCTTTCAGACGGTCGGTCATGACATAGCGGTTTTCAAAATCGACCCGCCCGTTCTTGAAACGGAACACGCTCAGCACGCCATCGGCGGCGAAGAAGTTCTCTTCATCGAACATGGGGGGGTAGTAGGGATCAGGTGTCAACGCATACCAGCTGCCGTTGATCTCCTGCGGGATCTGGCCTTCGACAACCAGGTCACCCAGGGTGCATTCGATGCGCATGGGCTCGTTGTAGCCGGCATATTCGTTATTGTCGGGAAACGGTTTGGTCATAATGGATTACCCTTCTTTCAATCTGAGCGATCGCGCTCGGTTACACAACGGCGTAGTAGCGAATACGGTTGCCATCTTTCAGGCGCTCGCCGATGCCGATGAATATGTGTTTGTTCAGCCAGTCGTGCCGTCCGGCCGGTACTTCAAAGGTCGGCGCGGTGCGGAAGTAGTATTCCTGCTGGGGTACGGCCGGGCCGTCACGAAAGGCGAAGTCGTAAAGTTTTTGCAGCGTGTCGTCACGCCTTCCCCAGATGAATCCCCGGTTCTGCAGCAGGATCAGGGTGCCGTCCTCCTCCTGCAGCATGTAGCGCGCATCCAGCGACAGGGTCTTGTCCGGCCAGTGGGCGGCGTAGTCGCCGCCGGTATTGGGCAGCGCCCGGCCCTTCAGGCGGGGCCCCTCGAATGCGCCTTCCTCGACGAAGACGCCGCTACGGCTGATGCCCGACGGCAGGTCATGCAGGTGTTGCGCGGTTTCGAACTTGAGCCTGACTTCGAGTGCGAACTCGAGTTTGGGGTTGTCCAGCGTAGAGAAATCGTGCGGCTTATTCATTGGGCTGTGTGCTCTATTTGCGGCTCTTCGATGGAGGATCCAGCCGTGTCTGTTGCAGGAAGATGGACTCGCCGTCTTCATCCTCCGCTTCCAGCCGGTTGATCATGCGGGTGACCAGGCGGCTGAACAGAACCAGTTCATCGTCCGCTATGCCATCCACCATGTACTTGGCGACGATTTCCGCGGTCGGGCTGAGTTGGGCGAATTTCTTCAGTCCCTTGTCGGTCAGGCGCAGAATCTTGCGCCGCTTGTTCTTGCGATCCACCGTGGCGCTGATCTGACCTTTTCGGGACAGCGAGCTGACCGCCCGGCTGATGTTCATGGTGCCGATGCCGGTGGCCTCGGCGATCTCATGGGAGGCGGCCGACTCCATCCGCCCCAGCGTCATGAGCACGCGAAATTCACCCAGGCTGAGGGAAAACTGTTTTTCGATGTGGGTGTTGAACGCCGCAAACATCTGGTTGTAGAGGCGCAACATGCGAAACATCATGAGCGAGGGCACGTCGTGTCTCGCCTTGTCGCCGATGCCGGCCGCCTCTTTCCAGGCATCGCCGAAAAGATTGCCGGTCTCTTTGAGAGAAGCTTTTCTAGTGCCTGTCATCGATCATCTCCAGGGAGCTGGGTTCGGCGCACCCCAAGGGCACTTCCTTCGGGCGCGGCAAGCCGCACCCTACGGTTCAATCGCGTGTAGGGTGCGGCTT
>JBNKYJ010000104.1:0-8982 GCA_050300835.1 Sedimenticolaceae bacterium | reverse complement strand
CGCCAAACTGGCCACCATCTCGCCCGGCGGCAGCACCAATCTCTTCTCCGGTGTCGAGAAGGGATTGCGTTCTCTCGATGCCGATCGCACCAGCGCCCTGGTGCTGGTCACCGACGGCGTGGCCAACGTGGGCGAGACCCGCCAGCGCCAGTTCATCGAGCTGATCGAGAAGCGGGATATCCGGCTGTTCACCTTCATCATGGGCAACAGCGCCAACCGGCCGCTGCTGGAGGCGGTGACCAAGGCCTCCAACGGCTTCGCCATGAGCATCTCCAACAGTGACGATATCGTCGGCCAGCTGCTGGCCGCCGCCTCCAAGGTGACCCACCAGGCCCTGCACGGGGTCGAGCTGAAGATCGACGGCATCAAGACCGCCGACCTCACACCCAAGGAGATCGGCAGCCTCTACCGGGGTCAGCAGCTGGTGCTGTTCGGTCACTACTGGGGCGACGGCATGGCGGATGTGACCCTCAAGGGCCGTATCTCCGGTCAGCCCATGAGCTACCAGACCCGCTTCGCCTTTCCCGCCACGGCCAGCGACAATCCTGAGATCGAGCGGCTCTGGGCCTATGCCACGATCGAGGACGCCATGGCCGAGATGGCCGACTTCGGTGAAAAGGCCGACCTGAAGCAGGCGGTCACCGAACTGGGTGTGGCGTACGGCCTGGTCACCGACTACACCTCCATGGTGGTGGTGCGTGACGAGGTCTTCGAGCAGCGGGGCATCAAACGCAGCAACCGGGATCGCCTCGCCATCGAGGAGGCGGCCCGCCAGCAGCGCGCCAGCCAGCCTGCGCCTTCGCGTCGGGTGGATACCCAGCAGCCGATGTACAGCTCCAACCGTCCCCACTTCGGCGGCGGTCACGGAGGCGGTGCGCTGGACGGCTGGAGCCTGCTGCTGCTCCTGCCGCTGGTCTGGCTCAGCCTCAGCGGTCGCGCCCGGAAGGTCTCGTGACGACCTTCATGCCGCAAGGCGGGCGTCACGGCGGCTCCATGCTGCCGTGGCGTACCCTGCTGCTGACCGGGTTGGCCCTGGCCCTCTATCTGTGGGCCGGGGCCGCGCCCGAGGCCTGGGTCTACGACCGGCTGGCCATCTCACAGGGCGAGTGGTGGCGGTTGATCAGCGGCCACTGGGTGCATAGCGATCTGGAGCATGCGGTGTGGGATATCGGTGCCCTGCTGGCGTTGGGGCTGCTGTTCGAGCCCCGTTCGAAGGGAGAGGTCTTAAGCTCCCTTGCCCTGGGCACCTTGGGGATCGACCTCTGGCTCTGGTATGTCGAACCTTCCCTCGCCTACTACTGCGGCCTCTCCGGCATCCTCAACGGCCTGTTGGCCCTCGGTCTCGTTCGTTGGTGGCAGGAGGATCGGCATCCGCTGATCGGGATGACCGGATTGGGGGCGGTGCTGAAGATCGCCTGGGAGATGGCGGCGGGCGAGGCCCTGCTGACTTCCACCACCTGGCCGAGTGTGCCGGAGGTGCATGCCGTGGGATTCGTCTGTGGCTTGTTGATGTCAGTGCTACTGCATCGATACAACAGGAGGCGCGTCGGGGAGCTCTGGCTTGAAATCGGATAGGGCTTGCCGCACCGTGATCCATAAGCAAGCCTTTCGGTGGGGCAGGGCCCCACCCTACACGTTGAATTGAGCGGTAGGGTGGGGCCCAACCCCACCAACTCACTCTAAACCTGAGCCAAAACCCGGCAAAATAGCCGCTCCCGGCCTGCGCGTCCCTGAGTGGCAGAGCCTAACTGCTTGTTTTATGGTGCTCTATACCGTGCCGGTCTAAATCCGCGACAGATACGAACAACAGGAAACATCCATGGCATACGACAAGATTGTGGTCCCCTCCGAAGGTGAGAAGATTACGGTTGACGCCAGCGGTGCGCTGAACGTCCCCGACAACCCCATCATCCCCTACATCGAAGGCGATGGTATCGGCGTGGATATCACCCCGGTCATGATCAAGGTGCTCGATGCCGCTGTCGAGAAGGCCTACGGTGGTGAGCGCAAGATCGCCTGGATGGAGATCTTCGCCGGCGAGAAGTCGACCCGGGTCTATGGCAGCGACGTCTGGTTGCCCGACGAGACGCTGGATGTGGTGAAGGAGTTCGTGGTCTCGATCAAGGGACCCCTGACCACACCGGTAGGTGGCGGCATCCGCTCGCTCAACGTGGCCCTGCGCCAGATCCTCGATCTCTATGTCTGCCTGCGGCCGGTCAAGTATTTTCCCGGCACCCCGAGTCCGCTGAAGAAACCGGATCTGGTCGATATGGTGATCTTCCGCGAGAACTCCGAGGACATCTACGCCGGCGTCGAGTGGGAGGCCGGTTCGAAGGAGGCCAAGGAGCTGATCGAGATCCTGCAGAGCAAGTTCGGCGTGACCAAGATCCGCTTTCCCGAGACCTCGGGCATCGGTATCAAGCCGGTCTCCAGCGAGGGCACCAAGCGCCTGGTGCGCAAGGCCCTGCAGTACGCCATCGACAACGACCGCGACTCGGTGACCCTGGTGCATAAGGGCAACATCATGAAGTTCACCGAAGGGGCCTTCAAGAACTGGGGCTACGAGCTGGCCAAGGAGGAGTTCGGTGCGGTGGAACTGGACGGCGGTCCCTGGTGCCACTTCAAGAATCCGAAGAGCGGCAAAGATATCATCGTCAAGGACGTGATCGCCGATGCCTTCCTGCAGCAGATCCTGCTGCGTCCCGCCGAGTACAGCGTGATCGCCACCCTCAACCTCAACGGCGATTACATCTCCGACGCCCTGGCGGCCCAGGTGGGCGGTATCGGCATCGCTCCCGGCGCCAACCTCTCCGACACCGTGGCCATGTTCGAGGCGACCCACGGTACCGCGCCCAAGTACGCCGGCCAGGACAAGGTCAATCCCGGTTCCCTGATCCTCTCCGGCGAGATGATGCTGCGTCACATGGGCTGGTTCGAGGCCGCCGACCTGATCATCGAGAGTCTGGGCGCCGCCATCTCCAGCAAGACCGTCACCTACGATCTGGCGCGCCTGATGGACGATCCGACGGAACTGAGTTGTTCAGCCTTCGGCGATGCCATGATCGCCAAGATGGCGTTTGAGTAGAGCCCAAGGCCCGACAATCCGATAGGGGTTGTCGGGCCTTGTTGCGTCTGCAGCTCGTCCGAGCTGTTCATGTTCGTCCCGTGGGAGCTGATGGTGTCGTTCTCCCTCGGTGAAGCAAGCCGCCTCCTGCTTTTTGTCGCTTTGCCGGCGGTGAGCGGCGCGCCCCGGGGTACATGCTCTCATCTCCCCCGTTGGCGCTATAGGCGTTCCCGCACCAGGATGAAGGCGTGCAGCGCGACCTCGCCGACGCCCCCGAGCGTCTCGACCTGGCCAAGAAACAGCTCTTCCTCCAACGACCCCGAGATCCGGGAGATGCGCTGGAACGAACAGTCGGTGCAGCCTACAACCAGGATGTCATCGGGTCCCTGCAGGGTCCAGGTGATGTCCACCGCCGTGCCGGCATCCTCGCTGAACAGGGAGCCGGTGGTCGAGCGCCCCGTGCCGTCCGCGTAGAGGGCGATCTTGTGTGATTCGAAGAGGGAGTGTGCATCGATCCAGTGACTGGTGGCACCGGCGGCGTCGGTACCATTGAGGATCAGTTCAAGGGGCACCGTTGGCCGTGTCACGGTGATGCGGTCGCTCGCAGTGTTCACACCCCGACCGTCCTCGTCGGCGACCACTGTGATCGGGTTGTCGCCGAAGGTCAGTCCCTGAATGTCGGCGAACCAACTGCCGATGCCCTGGTTGTAGAAGACGAAACCTTCGCTGGTAAAGCCGGTGGCGGCGTTGGTGACGTGGACGAAGGAAGCGCCCGATATGGATCCTCCCAACCTGACGTCGGTCCAGATGGTGGCGTAGATGGGAGCAGTGGTGGGGGTGCTGATGGTGATGTTGGGGCTATCCGAATCGCCGCCGCCACCGCAAGCGAATAACAGGGTAATCAGGACGAGGATATGGAACGGGATGAAAGTGCGCAACAGGGTTGGAGCGGAGCACATGGACGATCACTCCCCGCCTCGTTAGCGGATGAAGGTCGACAGGACGGGCGGTCATGAGCGTGGATGGGAAGCAGCCACTACGCCCACTCTAATTTTAGTCTGCGCGGAGAAATTCGGTGCCCGTCAACCGGGCCAGGGTTCGAGGGCCTCAAAGGATCTCCGACCGGGTCCCCCAGAGCCGAAGCACCTGTCTATGGCAGCCAGATCGAGGAGCCGCCGCCGCGCTTCCTCGAGGACCTGCGGTGCGTCCTTGCCGGGGCCCAGGTTGTAGTCGCAGGGCACCAGGTCGAAGCGGCGGCTCTGCATTTTGGAAAGGGCTTCCGCGCCGTTGGTGTCCCGGGCGGTGTCCTTTATTCCGCAGCATGCTGCGCATATCGCCGAAATCATCGATGACCAGATAAGTCTTCCTTCGAGCGGTCCGGCTGACAAATACAAGCAAACCTCCCGGTCAACATCGCGAAAATGGTGGCTACATAGAATTAGTTCTCAGGATTTCTGAATGAATTGCGCGAGCGGGCGGAATCCGGATCTTCTACCCGCAAATTTCGGCCGGAAGTCATGAAACGGTATGCGCCATATTCTGTTTTATCCCTGATATGGGAAGGGAAGGGCAGTCTGTGAGCCGTCAATGCATCAACTGTCAGGAATCTTTACATTTCCACGCGGGATAGGTGTGAAGTGATGAAGACACGATACAGGAGGACACTCTTGGCCGGAAAATGGTTGTCAAGACGGTCAATCTGCCACAGCAGGCGTCGGGTTACTTTACATTGAACCTGAGGTTTTGTTGTTGCCGGTGTAAATAGTACTTTATTTCCGGTCAGTTAAATTAAATGGCACAAATATCGCTTTTTAAAATTACCTTACACAATCAAGGGAATGTCACTATGAAAAAAATGTTCTTTCTGATCCTCTGTCTGTTTGCAGGCGCTGTCAATGCAACAGTCGTGCTCGACCCCGATACCACCGAAAACTGGTATTTCACTTGGTCCGGTTTAGACCAGATTGACCACATCTATGCCTGGGACGGTACCAGCACCTACCCGGATTGGACGACTGATTACGGCAATGACTGGAGCATCACTGCCGCTACGGATTCCACCATGGATTTCGTGACCGCATGGGATGGCTTCGTGGCTGGCGATATCTTCAGCCTGATCGTGGATGGCGCTTCGGTTGCCTGGACGTCTTCCTACACCGATACCAGTGGTTATTTTCACGGTGTCTATGATGACCTGTTCCTCTCGGCCGGTACCCATACTTTGAGTTTCGCTGTCGATGTGGGTGCCCCCGGTTACGAAGAAGGTCTTGGCGGCGCCTACTCCACATTCGGTCCGCTGACCGCCGCCTCCGTGGCAGAGCCGGGCACCATCGCCCTGCTTGGTCTGGGTCTCGTAGGCATGGGTCTTTCGAGGAAGAAAGTCCTCAAGTAAGCGAACGCGCCAATTCGTTCACAACAAGCCCCGATGGGTTTCATCGGGGCTTTTTTCGTTATGGGACCTGGCAACGCGGCATTGAAGAAGCGCGGTTTTCGGAATTCGAGGAGCCTCTGCTCGACTCAGGCGGCTGTGCGGTTCAGCGGGTCAACTGCCCCCTACGATGTGGTCGTCCCATAGAATGTCCGCACTTTGGTCCATCATGAGACGAATCACTTTTCAGTTGTCGATTCGGTAGGGATAAAGCCCGCCGACACCACAGATGTGGCGGAATACGCCGGCCGATTCTCCGGTGGTCATACCGCAGCCGTTTTTTCACCCTCGCGAGTCCGAGATAGTCTCGGGCAGCCCCGATGGGTAACAGAAGCAGAAGGTTGCGTCAGGGCAGTATGCGCATGGAAGAGCGGTTGCTGTGGCCGGTTCTCATGACTGCCGACTAGAGAGACTCGACGAATCGTAGCAGGTAGGCACGATCCCGTTTCGACAGGCGGACCACGGCGTCCCGTGCCGCCTCAGCCTCACCGCCGTGCCATAGGATGGCCTCCAGCAGGTTGCGCGCGCGCCCGTCATGCAGATAGTAGCTGTGTCCATTGACGTCGGGTGTGAGACCTATGCCCCAGAGGGGTGCGGTGCGCCATTCGCGTCCGTTGGCCACCCCTTCCGGCCGGTGATCCGCCAGGCCTTCGCCCAAGTCGTGCAGCAGCAGGTCGGTATAGGGCCAGATCAGCTGGTCCGACTGTTCCGCTGCCACGCCGTCGGCCGGTGTGCGGTACTTGGGCGTATGACAGGCGATGCAACCGATGTCATAGAAGATTTTCTTGCCTGCCAGTACGGGTTCGCTGTCGTGGCGACGGCGGGCGGGCACGGCCAGGTTCCGAGCGTAGAAGACCACCAGGTCGGTGACCCGGGATTCCGCCTCCAGGTCTTCGTATTGGGGGCTGTTGCCGTCCGGGGCCTCGCGGCAGGCCGCCTGAAGGTCGCTGCACTCGCCGGCACCGGAGGGGTGCAGGGGGACGGAGATGCCGATATCGCCGCTGAAGGCGCCCTGGGACTGTTCGTTGACGCTCGGCATACCCGCCTTGTGACCGAAGCGGCCCAGCATCACCCGCTGGTGCTCGCTGCTCCAGACCCGGTTGGGACGGCCGGAGATGCCGTCCCCGTCGGCATCGTCAGGATCGGCCTGTTGCAGAATGTCCGCTTCATCGATGGCCTCCAGCAGGCCGAGGCCGATCATCTGCGGCGCGACACGGGGGGAGATCCGGATCTGTGGATGTAGCGGTCCGTAGCCCAGTGCGGCCACCCGGTAGGTCGGCTTTCTCAGCTGCACCGTCTCACCGTCCGCGAGTTCGACGGAGCGTGCTTCGTAATCGATGCGCATCTGTCCCTCGGCCTTATGGCCGGCGATGGCGAAGTCCTGCAGCTGGGTGCCGTAGACGGGGTCGGGGATGTTGTTGACGCGATGTTCGCGCAGCAGCGTTTCCTGTGCATCGTTCTGCGGTGGGATGCTCAGGCGCAGAAACATGGAGACCGCGTTGTCTTCTGGGCCACTGGGTGGATGACCGCGACCGTCCTTGAGGTGGCAGCGTTGGCAGGATCTGGCGTTGTAGAGCGGGCCCAGTCCATCGGCGGCCTGGGTGGAGGCGGGTGCCGTGACCCACAGCCTTTTGAAGAATCCGTTGCCGACCTTGAAGTCGAGCTCCCGCTCGAAGCTCATGTTGGCCGAGGCCTGGGAGAAGGCGTCACGGTTGATGCGCTTGGTGTGCGTGGCGCTGCCGGCGGGATAGGCCTCGGCGGCCTCTGCCTGCGTGAAGACGTCAGTGGGTGGAATGATGTCGGCGCCTGCGTGCATGGAGACGATGCAGACAACCAGAGCTAAAACAAGGTTTTTGAGATGCGACATGGTTAACGACAGGGGAGGGTGGAGGTTCAGTTAGACGAGGTCACTTCAGTGCGTACGCTGGGACCGGGCCAGCATGCGACGCAGGAGCAGGTTGCGCCGGCCGCGACGACTTTGCGTCGCCGCATCCCCCATGCGAAGCAGAAACAGTCGGAGCCAGCCGGGTATCGGATTGTGAACGGTTTGCATCCTAAGCTACCTTCAGTGCGTTCTGGGTCAGGAGACTGTTTGCATGGTCGGTCAACAATTCATAGGCGCACTCGGCGCAACGACCGCAGCAGGTGGCCACTTTGAGCTGTTCGCCCAGCGCCTCGAGGGTGGTGGCGCCCCGCTCGGCGGCATCGAGGATCTGGCTGTCGGTCACACGGTTGCAGACGCAGACATACATGTTCGGTGCTCCTGAAATGATTTCATGGGTATGCTAGTACAAATGATAACGATTTGCAATAGCATTAAATAATCTTCTCGCTTCGACAAAACAATGAGAAATCAGAGGTTTAATTGACCGGATATTAGGTCTCAACTAGGCTCAGTACAGTTACATGCCAGCCATTCCGTCCCGGATAGCCAGTACATTTTTCTTCTTCAAACTCGAGGAGGCGTCTCAGGTGAAAGGCGACAATCAGGTGTTGGCAGTACTCAACCGGTCCCTGAAGGACCAGATCACGGCGATCAACCAGCTCTTCCTGCATGCCCGTATCGCCCGCAACTGGGGCTTGAAGGGGCTCAACGACTACGAGTACCAGCGATCGATCAAGGCGATGAAGATGGCGGACGATCTGATCGAGCGGTTGCTGTTCCTGGAAGGGCTGCCCAACCTGCAGGATCCGGGCAAGCTGCTGATCGGAGAGAACGTACCGGAGATCCTCAAGGGCGATCTCAAGCTGATGACCCGGATGAGAGAGGGGCTGCAGGAGGCGATTCGAACCGCCGAAGCGGCGCGCGACTTCGTCAGCCGTGAAATCCTCGACGAGGTACTGGAGCAGACAGAGGAACAGATCGACTGGATCGAGAGCCAGCAGTGGCTGATCGAGAACAGCGGGCTCGAGAACTATGTGCAGTCCCTGATGGAGGAGGCGTGAGATGAAGGGCAAGAAGCGGGTACTCAAGCAGCTGCAGAAACTCCTGAATGGCGAACTGGCGGCGCGGGACCAGTATTTCGCCCACTCCCGCATGTATGAGGACTGGGGGCTGGGCAAACTCTACGCGCGCATCGACCATGAGATGCAGGAGGAGACCGAGCATGCCGATGCCATCATCAAGCGCATGCTCTTTCTGGAAACGCCGCCCGACTTTTCACAACAGGACAAGGTGCGTATCGGTGCCAGCGTGCCCGAGATGCTGAAGAACGACCTTGAGGTGGAGTACGAGGTCACCGACCTGCTGAAGAAGTCCATCGCCATCTGTGAAGAGGAGCATGACTACGAGACCCGGGAGATTCTGGAGAAGCTGTTGGAAGACACCGAGATGGACCACGCCTACTGGCTGGAGCAGCAGCTGGGGTTGATCAGGAAAGTCGGCCTCAAGAACTATCTGCAGTCGCAGATCTAACCGGAGTGTGCCTTCGATAGCGTATCGGTGGGGCAGGGCCCCACCCTACACCATTCCGGTAGGGTGGGGCCCTGC
>JBNKYJ010000103.1:0-1631 GCA_050300835.1 Sedimenticolaceae bacterium | reverse complement strand
GAGTGAGATCTCCACTTTCGGTACGGTCTGAATTTACAGGTAGCGCATGATCGAACAGCCCAGACTCATCAACGGCGAGGCCACCGGCGAGGACGTAGCCGTCGACCGGGCCATCCGCCCCAAACGGCTGCAGGACTATGTGGGCCAGCCGGCGGTGCGCGAGCAGATGGAGGTCTTCGTGCCGGCCGCCCGTGGGCGCGGTGAGGCGCTGGACCATGTGCTGATCTTCGGTCCGCCGGGGCTCGGCAAGACCACCCTGGCCCATATCATCGCCAACGAGATGGGGGTCAACCTGCGCCAGACCTCCGGGCCGGTGTTGGAGAAACCGGGGGACCTGGCGGCCCTGCTGACCAATCTGGAACCCCGCGACGTGCTCTTCGTGGACGAGATCCATCGTCTCAGCCCGGTGGTGGAGGAGGTGCTCTATCCGGCGATGGAGGATTTCCAGCTCGACATCATGATCGGCGAGGGACCGGCGGCACGCTCGATCAAGCTCGACCTGCCCCCCTTCACCCTGGTCGGTGCCACCACCCGCGCCGGACTGCTGACCTCGCCGCTGCGGGACCGTTTCGGCATCGTGCAGCGGTTGGAGTTCTACAACGTGGCCGACCTGGCACACATCGTCACCCGCTCGGCGGGCATTCTGAATATCGGCATCGACGCCAGCGGCGCAGGAGAGATCGCCCGCCGTTCCCGGGGTACGCCGCGCATTGCCAACCTGCTGCTGCGTCGGGTGCGCGACTATGCCCAGGTCAAGGGCGACGGCCACATCTCCGCGGAACTGGCCGACGCCGCCCTCGGCATGCTCAAGGTGGACGCCAACGGTTTCGACGGCATGGACCGCCGCCTGCTGCTGGCGGTGATCGAAAAGTTCGACGGGGGACCGGTCGGCGTGGACAATCTGGCCGCCGCCATCGGCGAGGAGCGGGGTACCATCGAGGATGTGCTGGAGCCCTACCTGATCCAACAGGGTTTCCTCATGCGCACTCCACGGGGCCGGGTCGCGACACGCACCGCCTACCTCCACTTCGGGCTTTCGCCCAGGGCGGGGGAGGGGGTGCCGTCGGAAGATGACCTCTTTCGTGAAATGTGACACATAAGCCCCTGTAGACATGGGGAACTTGTCCCATTTAACTGACTCATAATACGGGAACCGCATTCGTCTAGGCGGTCTGATTTAGGGTATGAACAGCAGTAACCGATTTGTCTGGCCGGTCAGGGTCTACTACGAGGACACCGATTCCGGAGGCGTGGTCTATTACGCCAACTATCTCAAGTTCATGGAGCGGGTGCGCACCGAATGGCTGCGCAGCATCGGTTTCGAACAGGATCGTCTGTTGGCTCAAGAGGGGATCATCTTCGCAGTCCGCTCGGTCAATGTGGGATACCATCAGCCCGCCCGTTTCAACGACGCGCTGGAGGTCAGCGCGTCCCTGGCAGCCAAGGGCCGCGCCAGCCTCACCTTCCATCAGGAGGTCAGGCGGGCGGAGGACGATCAACTACTCTGCAGCGGTGAGATAAAGATCGCCTGCGTGGATTTGAACAGCATGCGCCCAACACCGATTCCGCAAGCGCTTTTACTGGAGATCCCGGATGTCGACTGACCTCTCCATCACTCATCTGATTCTGAA
>JBNKYJ010000102.1:0-8048 GCA_050300835.1 Sedimenticolaceae bacterium | reverse complement strand
GCGGCAAGCCGCACCCTACAGTCACAAGCGGGTAGGGTGCGGCTTGCCGCACCGATCTCCTGATTTGTGGTTTGTTACCACAATCCGACCAATTCCGCTCACTTTCCAGCGATATAGAATATGAGATGGCCTGCTCCTTCGCCGTTTCATCCATGACATTCCCCGCTGGTAAGTGGGGTTGCCTATCCGCTAAGCTTGTTGGACCAGAGGCCGTATCGGCACTGCGGTTCGCCCCCCGAGCCTCAAATCAGATTTCCAGGTAGTAGACTATGAATGAATCAAGCAACAAAGAGCGCGAGATCATGATGGTGATGCGCAAGGTGCTCACCCAGATCGTTCGCGAGGTGACTCCGGAGCACAAGAGCCTCAAGCACCCCCTTTCGGACCGGACCATCCAGGATATCCGGCAGTGCCTGGGCCTGATCACGGCGCGTGAAAAAGAGCTGGCGGATGCAGCGGGTCGTACCGTCGAAGAGCGGCCCTATTTCGTCGACGAACCGCCGAAAACCAAGGTGGTGCCGATCACCAATCTCGGTAAGTCCAAGCCATCTGACAACGACTAGGGAGTTGCCTCGGCACTGAGGCATAAAAAGCGGGGCATAAAAAAACGGCGGGTTACTAGCCCGCCGTTTTTTGTTGGGAGGTGATTGAGGGTCACTCCGAAGCCGGTTTCGCCTCCTCCTCGGCAGGTGCGGAGGGCGGCTGCTCACCCTCCGTCTGACTGGCTGCGGCCTGCTCGGCCGGTTTCTCGCCCTCGGGCTGACTGGCGTTGTCCTGCTCCGCTGCCGATTTCTTCACCGCCATCTGTTCATTGAACACGATTTCGCTGTTGCTGCGCAGCTGCTGCATGTAATCGGCCAGCGCCTGCTGTTGGAGTTTGGTGATGATTTCGCCACGTACACTCTCCAGCGTGGGTGCTTCGGATTCGCGGGTGTCTTCCAGCAGGATGACATGCCAGCCGAACTGGGTCTGCACCGGCTCCTTGGTGAAACTGCCTTTCTCCATCGCAGCCACTGCATCGGCAAAGGGTTTTACCATCTGATTGGCATCGAACCAGCCGAGATCGCCACCGTTCTTACCGGTGGGGCCGGTGGAGTGGGCCTTGGCCAACTCGGCGAAGTCGGCACCGCCATTCAGCTCCTCGATCAGGGCTTTGGCTTCCGCTTCCTCTTTGACCAGAATATGGCGCGCCTTGTATTCCTGGTTGGACTGGCTGGCGTACTCGGCTTCGTAGTAGGTCTTGATCTGATCCTCGCTCGGCTGGTGCTCCGCGGCATACTCCTGAATCACCGTCTGGGTCAGCAGTTTTGCGCGCAGCAGTGCCAGGGTGGCGGCGACCTCGGGACGTTCGGCGATACCCTTGGACTCGGCATCCTGGGCGGCGATGATGACGTTGGCCAGCTCGTTGAGCACGGTCATCTGCATCTGCGGCGAGTTCTGGGCATCCGGTACGTTGCGCATACGATCCTGGAAGTAGAGCGCATACATGGGCTTGCTGATCGGTTCGCCGTTGACGGTGAGAAGCGTATTCTCATCCATCACCGGTTGCTCCTGCTCGGCGTTCGTGGCGGTGCCGGTGTCGGGACTCGGTACCGTGGGCGCGGTGTCGGCCGCCTGGTTGCATCCGGCAATCAACAGGGTGCTGCAGAAGGTGGCCAACAGCATTTTTTTCTTCATCATCATTTCTACCTTTGGATTTCTGGAGGGGTTCGCAAACTTCGCTGAGCCTGTCACGTTCCGATTACAGGCTCTAGGCTGGAAGTACTTTTAAAAAGGGTTTGACCGTGACCCGGTCGTAGACGCCGGCTTTGATATAGGGGTCTTCGTCAGCCCAGCGTTTGGCGCTGTCGAGGTCGGGAAACTCGGCGACGATCAGGCTGCCGCTGAATCCGGCCGGGCCCGGATCCTCGGCATCGATCGCGGGATGGGGGCCGGCTATCAGCAGGCGGCCTTCGTGTTGCAGTTGACGCAGCCGCTCGACATGATCCGGCCGTGCCTTGAGGCGTGCTTCGAGACTGTCATCCCGATCCTCGGCGATTATGGCGTAATACACGTTGTTATTCCTCTTCGGTGGCTTCGCTGACGGAGAGATGACGCGCCAGGTAGAAGGCCTGCAGCATAACGAAGACCAGAGTAAGCCCCATCATGCCAAACAGCTTGAAATTGACCCAGCTCTGTTCCAGGGAGTGTGCAGTATTACACATCTCCAGTTGATTACCGCTGAACAGCCCACTGCAGTTATCGAAATCGATCTCCTGCAGGCCGCTAAGCTCGATCAAATGACTTTCGGCAACGAAGAAGTCGTTGGCGACATAGAGATTGAGAAAGCCGAGGGCGAAGAAAAACAGCGCCCAGAGAAGATTGAGCCGTCGCCAAATGGGTTGCGGCAGTTCCAGGTTAGCGCCCATCAGGCGTTGAACGACCGGTTTTTCACCCATGAATTGGCTGCCCAGAAACACCAGGCCGAAGAGCCAGTTGATCACCGACGGCTTCCACATGATGAAGGTGCGGTCATGCAGCAGCAGCGTGAGTCCACCGAACACAAGCAGAATCGCCAGGGTGATCAGGTGAGCCATCTCGATGTGGCGCTTGCTGAACCAGTGGTAGCCGACCTGAATCAGGGAGGCGGCGATGGCAACCGCTGTGGCGACGTAGATGCCGAACAGCTGGTAGGCGACAAAAAAGAGGATGACTGGAAAGAAATCGGCCAGCAGTTTCATGATCTTCGGTTACGGACTTGTCTTCTCAATGCAGGGTCCGTGGAATGCTCCACAGATTGTAATATTTTTCCACTACCTGTCTGACGACCTGCGGATAGTTCAAGAGTTCCATCTGTTGCATCCCCTCCTCGAAAAATCGGGGGGCCTCCTCCGGTAATGCCTCGGCCAGTTGCTGATACGCCTGCTCGATGAGTTCGGTGCGGTGGCTGCGGGTGGCGATGATGGCCCGGTTCATCAACAGCAGCCGCCAGGGGCGTCCGGGATCCGATTTCTCCAGATCGGCGCGGGTGGCGTTATCGACGGCACGCTGCAGCTCTTCGGTCAGCTGATAGAGCTGGCCGAGCTGGTTGGGTTCACGCAGGGTGTTGGCCAGCCGCGCCAGGGCGTTGACGATCGGGGCCAGGCTTCTCAGCTCCCCGCCGTGACGGGCAATCCAGAGCGCCATCGGCAGGGTCAGGTCCTCCAGCTGCTGTGACTCCCGCTCCAGTCGTAGACTGCCGGCGGCACTGGCCAGATCGCTCAGCATCTGGATGGCATAGTCGCCCAGCTGGTTCAGATCGACCTCCTCATGAGAAGGCTGGTCCGCAGTGTCCTCAGCCTCGATGATCGACAACAGCTCGAGCAACCGCAGCATGGCCTGCTGCAGCATACTGGGGGAGTGGTCGGCATCTTCTGCGGCACTGCCCGAGCGGCGGCTGGCCTCGACGACGACAGGTGCGGCGGCATCGAATCGCTGGCTGATATAGCGGAGGTCGAGCGACGGAAAAAACATGGCCGCGATTGTATCAGGCGCTATCCCGGGCGTCTTCCATCCAGGGGGACAGTCGGGGAGGGCGGCAGGAGACCCGTAACGGCTTCGTCAATCGTTTAATTCCCGGGTGAGGTGGGGTTGCTGTCCCCACCGGCAGTCGGAACGGCAGCCGAGGACGGCCATCGGGGCCAGTGCCGGCACAATGAAACGGAATCTCTGTTTACGGCTGTCCGTACCGCCTTCCAATAGGTACAATCCGCCTCCATGTTTTGCCCCTACGACCTTCACAGCCACTCTACCGCCTCCGACGGCACCCTGTCGCCGGCCGCCCTGGTGCGCGCCGCGGACGAGGCGGGTGTCGAGCTGCTGGCGCTGACGGATCACGACACCACCGCCGGCATCGCCGAGGCGCAGCGGGAAGCCCGGCAGCGGGCCATCGAGCTGGTGGCAGGCGTCGAGATCTCGGTGACCTGGAGCGCGCAGACGGTGCACATCGTGGGCCTCAACGTGGATCCGGAGAATCGGCAGCTGCAGGCGGGCCTGCAGTCGATGCGGGATTTCCGCGACTGGCGGGCGCAGGAGATCGGACGCCGGTTGGAGAAGAGCGGCATAGCCGATGCCTACCAGGGTGCCCTGGCCCACTCCAACGGCATTCTGGTCAGCCGCACCCACTTCGCCCGCATGCTGGTGGAACGGGGTATCGTCGAAGACGAGCGCAAGGTCTTCAAGAACTACCTGGTACACGGAAAACCGGGCTACGTGGCGGGCGACTGGGCCGAGCTCGAAGCCGCCCTCGGCTGGATTCACGCCGCCGGCGGCCAGGCGGTGGTGGCCCATCCGGCGCGCTACAAGATGACGCGCACCAAGCTGCGTCGGCTGTTCGCCGAGTTTCGTGAGTTGGGGGGCGCGGCGATCGAAGTGGTCTCCGGCAGCCACAGCCGCGATGACTGCGTGTCGATGGCCAAGCACTGCAACGATTTCGGTCTGAGTGCCTCCGCCGGTTCCGATTTCCACACCCCGGAGAACCCCTGGGTCGCCCTGGGGCGGCTGCCGCTACTGCCAAGCGGCTGCCGGCCGATCTGGCATGACTGGTCGATCCGCCAGGCCGGTGTGTCGACGCGCAAGGTGATGTGAGCGCTGCTGTCGATGGCCCTTTTTCTACAGATTCATCCCGAAAATCCGCAACCCCGGCTGATCACCCAGGCGGTCGGCATCATTCGCGATGGCGGCCTGGTGGTCTATCCCACCGACTCCAGCTATGCCCTCGGCTGCCATATCGGCGACAAGGGGGCGATGGAGCGTATCCGGCGCATCCGCAAGGTCGACGAGGATCACAACTTCACCCTGGTCTGCCGCGATCTGACCGAGATCTCCCACTACGCCAAGATCGACAACCGGGACTACCGGCTGCTGAAAGCGCTGACGCCGGGGCCCTACACCTTCATCCACAAGGCGACCAAGCAGGTGCCGCGGCGCCTGATGCACCCCAAGCGGCGCACCATCGGCATCCGGGTGCCCGACAATGCCATCGTCAGTGCCCTGCTGGAGGAGCTGGGGGAGCCGATCATGAGCACCACCATGATCATGCCCGGCGACGAGATGCCGCTGACCGATCCCTACGAGATGCGTGATCTGCTCGATCATCAGGTGGATCTGATCATCGACGGCGGCTACTGCGGTTTCGAGCCCACCACCGTGGTGGTGATGACCGAGGACGTACCGCAGGTGGTCCGGACCGGCAAGGGCGACGCCTCCCTCTTCGAGGTATAATTTGTCGATGGAAGGGCTCACTCTGATTCAAAAGCTGGCCATTTTCGTGCTGCCGATGATCTTCGCCATCACCGTGCACGAGGCGGCCCATGGCTGGGTGGCCAAGCGCCTGGGCGACAATACCGCCGAAATGCTGGGGCGGGTCACCCTCAATCCCCTCAAGCACATCGATCCGGTCGGCACCATCCTGGTGCCCCTGGGTCTCTATCTGCTGACCGGTTTCATGTTCGGCTGGGCCAAACCGGTGCCGGTGAACTGGCGTAACCTGAGACACCCCAAACGCGACATGGGCTACGTGGCCCTGGCCGGTCCTGCCGCCAATCTGCTGATGGCGTTGATCTGGACCCTGGTGATCTACGTCGGCGCCCTGAGTGCGAAGAGCTTCATCTGGCTGGCTCAGCCGCTGGTCTTCATGGGCGTGGCCGGGGTGCTGTTCAATTCGGTGCTGATGGCGCTCAACCTGCTGCCGATCCTGCCGCTCGACGGGGGCAGAGTGCTCTACTCGCTGCTGCCGGCCAGGCAGGCGCAGGCCTATTCCCGTCTCGAGTCCTACGGCCTCATCATTGTCGTGCTGCTCATGGTGACCGGTCTGCTGGGCGTGATCCTCTGGCCTGTGGTAGGTTTGACCATTGCGCTGCTGCCCGCCAGCGACATCGTCACCCAGCTGATACCCGTGATACTCAGTCCCGCAAGGAGTTAGTTTTGGATTCATCGACCCCGCCGTCCCGAGTACTCTCCGGCATGCGCCCGACCGGCCGTCTCCATCTCGGCCACTACCACGGCGTGCTGAAGAACTGGGTCGAGCTGCAGAACCGGCATGAATGCTTCTTTTTCGTCGCCGACTGGCATGCGCTGACCACCCACTACGACGATCCCAGCCTGATCCCGGCCAGTGTCTGGGACATGGTGATCGACTGGCTGGCGGCGGGGGTGGACTGCGAATCGGCTACCCTGTTCGTGCAATCCATGGTGCCGGAGCACGCCGAGCTGCACCTGCTGCTCTCCATGATCACGCCCCTGGGCTGGCTGGAGCGGGTGCCCAGCTACAAGGACCAGCAGGAGAAGCTGAAGGAGAAGGACCTGGCCACCTACGGCTTCCTCGGCTATCCGCTGCTGCAGTCGGCCGACATCCTGATCTACCGCGCCGCCCAGGTGCCGGTGGGCGAGGACCAGGTGGCCCATGTGGAACTGACCCGCGAGATCGCCCGTCGCTTCAACCACCTCTACGGCCGCGAGTCCGGCTTCGAGGAGAAGGCCGAGGCGGCGCGCAAGAAGATGGGCAAGAAGGCGGCCAAGCAGTTCGACCAGCTGCGCCGCGCCTACCAGGAGCAGGGTGACAGCGAGGCGCTGCTCACCGGCCGCGACCTGCTGGAGGCGCAGCAGAACATCTCGGGCGATGACCGGGAGCGACTGCTCGGCTATCTGGAGGGCAGCGGCCGGCTGATCCTGACCGAGCCCCAGCCGCTGCTGACCAAGGCCTCCAAGATGCCGGGCCTGGACGGACAGAAGATGTCCAAGTCCTACGGCAACACCATCTCCCTGCGCGAGGATCCGGCCGAGGTGGAGAACATGATCAAGCGCATGCCCACCGATCCCAGCCGGGTACGCCGCAACGACCCGGGCGAGCCGGAGAAGTGCCCGGTGTGGCAGCTGCACCAGGTCTACTCGGACGACAAGACCAAGGCCTGGGTGCAGGAGGGGTGTCGCAGCGCCGGTATCGGCTGTCTCGACTGCAAGGGTCCGGTGATCGAAGCCGTGCTGGCCGAGCTGAAACCGATGCAGCAGCGTGCGGCCGAGTTCGAGGCTCAGCCCGAACTGGTCAAGCGGGTCATCCGCGAGGGCTCGGAGAAGGCGCGCATCGTGGCCCAGGAGACCATGCAGGAAGTACGGCAGGTCATGGCACTCGACTTTTCCTAAACGGTACAGCCCATGGAACCGATCTCGGAAGAACACCCACACCACCATCCGGAGCAGGAGGAGATGCCCTTCGCCATCGTCATGGGCGAGCCCTATGCCACGCCGCCGACGGACCTCTATATCCCGCCGGACGCGCTGGAGGTCTTTCTCGACGCCTTCGAGGGACCGCTGGATCTGCTGCTCTACCTGATCCGGCGGCAGAACCTGGATATCCTCAATATCCCCATCGCCGAGATCACCGACCAGTACGTCCAGTACATCGAGATGATGAACGAGCTGCGGCTGGAGCTGGCGGCGGAGTACCTGGTGATGGCGGCGATGCTGGCGGAGATCAAATCCCGTATGCTGCTGCCGCGCCCGAGCGCCGAGGAGGAGGAGGGCGAGGATCCGCGGGCCGAGCTGATCCGGCGTCTGCAGGAGTACGAGCGCTACAAGCAGGCGGCGGAGGACCTGGACGGGCTGGAGCACATGACCCGCGACACCTTCCAGTGTCACGCCGAGCTGGTGGAGCGCCACGTGGAGGCACGCGAACCCGATGTGGACATGCGCGAGATCCTGCTCGCCCTGAAGGACGTGCTGCACCGGGCCGACATGTTCACCAGCCACCGGGTGGAGAAGGAGGCGCTCTCGGTGCGGGAGAAGATGTCGCTGGTGCTGCAGCGGGTCAACGCCGAGAGCTATACCCGTTTCACCGACCTGTTCGACGTCAGCGAGGGGCGCCTCGGCGTGGTGGTCACCTTTCTGGCAGTGCTGGAGCTGCTCAAGAGCTCGCTGCTGGAGCTGGTGCAGGCCGACGCCTTCGAACCGATTCACGTGAATGCGATCGGCGTCTAGCTTTTCGGTGCGGCAAGCCGCACCCTACGGCAAATCAAGTGTAGGGTGCGGCTTGC
>JBNKYJ010000101.1:0-12659 GCA_050300835.1 Sedimenticolaceae bacterium | reverse complement strand
ACCCTACACATGAATCGACGGTAGGGTGCGGCTTGCCGCACCGAGTGCCGATTCGGAACCTGTCACCTTGCTTTCGCCATTGGGCCTGTTTAGTGTTACCCCCCGGCGGCACAAGCTGTTCACGCACTTCATGCTCAGGAGGTATGTTTCGATGGAGTACGGCCCGCGCGAGATCACCACCCCTTTCCGACCCATACCGCTGGACGTGCCGGAGGGGATGAAACCCAACGAGTTCTTCAACAGCACCGAGAATCTCAACGACCTGGTGCACAACAATGGCCTGTTGATGAACCCGGAGAACCTGCTGCTCTATCGCAAGGCGCTGGGTCACAGCAACGAGTTCGATACCTCCATCATCTACAACACCTCCAAGGTGATTCTCAATCCGCTGGGCCGGCCGGTGCGCCGCACCCAGGTGCCGCGGGAGGTGCGGCACGTCTGGAACCGGATGAATCAGATCATCATCGACTACATGCTGGAGCGCTATCCCGATCCGAAGCAACACCTGCTGCTGGCAGGGGAGGCGAGTCTCGACGCCACCTGGCCACTGACCTCGCCGGGGGTGCCCAGCATCCGTATGCTGCACAACCACTTCATCGTCTTCCCCATGCGCCAGTTGCGCCAGGCACCCCTGGCCGATCCGAAGAATCCGAATCTCACCGACGGCGGTCAGCACAGCCTGTTCCAGTCCTACATGCGGGATGTCTATCGGGAGTTCTTCGACAGTGCCCTTGAGCTGAAGGTGCTGAAACCGATCAGCTCGGACGCCTCGCGCATCGAGTTGACCGGCTACCCCCAGGGGCTGCCTTGTTGGGAGATCCGTGGTGGCGTGGACGCTCTGCGCAACATCCGCTTCTGGCATGAGTATGACGCCATCCTGGAGGGCTTCATCGATTTCTATCGCACCTTCTTCAGCCAGGTCTCGACGCGTAACGCACCGATGCCGAAAGATGTCTATTTCCCCGAACCGGTGAAGAGCATCCTGCTCTTCAACAACGACTTCCTCGGTACCGCCAAGAAGGTGCGCGAGCGCTGTATCGTGGATGCCAAGTATGCCAACTCGATACGCTGGCAGCCGGCCTTCAAGCAGCTGATCTATCGGGACGAGGAGGGCAAGCTGATCGTCACCATCAGCCAGAACTCCATCGGCAACGCCATCACCGAGCTGCTCGGTGTGGTGGTCAAGCGGGTGCCCGACGAGGAGGCTTATGCGGAGGCTGAACCGGCCCTGCTCGAAAGGTTGTTGGAGGTGCGCCAGCGACTCATCGACGCCGACCTGGGAGACGGCATCGCCACCGACTACTGGCCGGCCTCGCTCGGATGAGTTGTGAGCGATACGGTCACGGTCCGAATGCCGTCGCATGACTGAGCCGAGGCATTTTGGTGGGGCAGGGCTCCATCCTACATGCTGAATCGAACACTAGGGTAGGCGCTGCCCATCAAACTGCGTATCGGATAAATGATCGGTCTCGTCCAAATGGAGTCTGACTCCAGGTACTCGAATCGCGACTACCGGTATCCATTGTCTGGTTTCAGCTTCAGACAAGGAGTATCCGGTGCGGCGAGCCGCACCCTACCTGTATTCGAACCATAGGCTGCGGCATGCCTAGCGTAAAAGCTTGTCAGATTGATATTGCGTTTTGACATTCACCAGCATCCTTGCTGTGCTGCCACGCATTGCGGTCCACTCACTGTGCATGGGTTCGGTTCGGCAGCGCGGCGAGATAGCGGCCGAAGTCTCGGTTTGTCATCGGCTCGGCGATATGGAATCCCTGGGCGTACTCCACGTCGAGTGATCGCAGATAGTCGAGTTGAGCCTGGGTCTCGACACCCTCGGCGATGATCTTGATGCCCAGTCTGTGGCCCATGAGGGCGATGGTCTCGGTCAGGGAGCGGTCTTCGGAGTCATCGGGTAGTCCGTCGACGAAGGTTCTGTCGATCTTCAGATAATTGAGTGGGAAGCGTTTGATGTAGGCCAGTGAGGAATAGCCGGTGCCGAAATCATCCATGGCCGATTTCACGCCCAGGTCGGCCAGGTGTTTGAAGTTTTCAATCACCTCCTCTCCATTCTGCAGGAACAGGTTTTCCGTGATCTCGATGCAGAGATCCAGACCCAGGGTAGCGGCCTGTTTCGCCGTGACTTCGATGCACTTGCGAAAAGTTGTTTCACAGAAGTAGGTCGGTGGCACATTGACCGCCAGCCAGAACGACTTGGGACGCTGTCGCCAGCTGGCGGCTTGCTCGGTCACCGTGGTGAGCAGCCAGTCGGTGATGTTTCTGATCAAGCCGGTCTGTTCCGCAATGGGAATGAATTCCGCAGGGGGGATATCGCCCAATTCGGGATTGTTCCAACGTAAAAGCACTTCGGCTCCGACCAGCGTGCCGTCTGCCACCTGGATCACGGGATGATAGACCGGATAGAGCTCACCCGTATCGAGGGCCTGACGCATGCGGGTCTCCAGGGCCATCTTGTCCTGGATCCGCCTGTTCATTTCCTGGGTATAGAAACGGAAGGTGTTGCGTCCCGCATGCTTGGCCTCGTACATGGCCATGTCCGCATTGCTCATGAGGGCGCCGACGGTATTGCCATCGTTGGGAAACACGGCGATGCCCAGGCTCGAAGTGACCGTGATTTCGCGGCCGCCGAGGTAGAAAGGGGACTGCAGAGATTGGATGACCCGCTCGAGAATGACCTTGAGGTCCTCGATCGGGTTGCGCAGGTCGGGTACCAGCGCCATGAACTCATCGCCGCCGAGTCGGGACAGCGTGTCTTCATCACGCAGGTTGCTCCAGATCCGGTTGGAAACCTGGATCAGGAGGTCATCCCCGGTGGCATGACCCAGGGTGTCGTTGACCGTTTTGAAGTTGTCCAGGTCGATGTAGATAATCCCGATGCGGTGTTGACGCCGTTGGGCATGCTGCACCATCTGCTGCAGTCGGTCGATGGCCAGAAAGCGATTGGGCAGGCCGGTCAGCTGATCGTGAGTCGCCTGTTCCAGAAGCTTCTCCTCGAATACCTTGCGCTCGGTGATATCTTCCTTCACCGCGAGGTAGTGGGTGGTGTTGCCATCGGCGTCCCGGATGGGTGCGATTACCGCCGATTCCCAGTAGGCTCTGCCATTTTTGCGCCGATTACGAAATTCGCCTTTCCAGATTTCGCCGTTGACCAGCTTTTCCCAGATCCGCTCCATCTCCTTGGGATCTTCGATATCGCCACCGAGGATGTGCGTCTCCTTGCCGATCACCTCTTCCCGCTGATAGCCGGTGACTTCACAGAACTTGGGGTTGACATACTCGATATGACCACTGAGATTGGTGATCACCACCGAGGCCGGACTCTGCTCAACCGCCAATGAGAGCTTCGTCAGCTCCTGGTTCGCCAGCTGCCGTTGGCGGATCTCCTCGGCCAACCGCTGATTGGTCGAGAGCAGTGCTTCGCGATCGATATTGATCTCATCCATCATGTTGTTGAAACACTTGGCCAGATGCCCCAACTCGTCATTCGAATAGACGGTGACTTGATGGTCGAAATCACCCTCGGCAATGCGGACGGCTCCGTTCTTCAATGCATCGACCGGATTGAGCACGTGCAGTTTGAATATGATGAAGATCAGACCGCCGAGGGAAAGCACGATGGCACCGAAGATCTCCATCAATTCGAACAGTACATGGCGGGTGTCCTGAATCATGCGTGTGGCATCGAGGCCGACCAGTACCTGCCCCAGGTTCTCTCCGTTGTCATTGATAGGGAAGGCATAGGTGGTCACCGGATCGACCTTGTCAGGCATCGCCGTATCGGCGCTGTCGAGCTGTGAGATCCAGCTGTCGATCTGTTGTGATTGGGTGTCCGGGGGTAGATAGGTGGTCATGGGCAGTCCGTCGGGCGAACGGATCTGTGCGAATCGCACATCGGCATCGTCGCTGATCTGAGTCATATAGCGATCCAGCGTGGTGATGTCGAACGTGTAGATGGCTTCCGGACTGATCAGCGCGATAAAGCGACCTATGGCATCGACCTTGCTGCGTAGACTGTCCGCCAGCAGGGCCTGTTGCGTGCTGTAGACGTAGTAGGCGGCCCCGCCAAGGGTGATCAGCAGGACGATACTTATCCAGAACAGAAAACGGACTCGCAGGCTCTGAAGAAGCGCGCTGACTGCAAAGCGACGAGAGTCGCTTTTGCGCTCATCGCCCATAGACAGTTTCGATGATCTCACGGTGGGCGTCGTACTCTTTGTCCGTAACAGGGTTGAAGGCGCTCAAGTGTGCCTGTTTGAGGATCGCTCTGCCCTCTGTGCTCTGCTTGAGGTTGACCAGCAAGGACTGCAGTCGCTGTTTGAGGGCTTGCGGCATCTCCTGCTTGACCGCCCAAGGCAGGTGCGGCAGCGGTTGGCTGGTGGCGATCACATCGAGTTGGTTGACATCGATCTTCGAGGTCACCACAGGCAGTCGGCGCACCACTTCGCCGGCGCCCCCGGCATCGGCGCGGCGCAGGTATGTGGCCAGAATCGCGTTCGGCGGGTTGATGGCATACGACTCTTCGTAGTCCTCTTTTGTCAGGCCCGCCTGTTGCAAAAGATAGGTCGGGACGATATAGCTCATCATGGCGCGGGGGCCGCCTCCGAAGAGTATCTTTTTGCCTTTCAAATCGCTCAGCTGCCGTATGCCCGAGTCGTGCCGGACATAGATGGCCCCCATGATGGTCTTCTCCCCGAACTCCTCGTTCTGCACCAGGGCCTCGTAGGCCAGATCATCATGGGCGCTGATATAGTCGAATGGATTGAGATGGACCAGATCGTACCGACGCTCCTTCAAGTGGGTGATGAAGGTATCGAAATCGGCCGACAACTCCATCGAGACCGGAGTACCGAGTTCCTGCTCCAGGTACTGGGCGAGAGGGCGGAAGAGTTTGGCGGTGATGGCCGCATCGCGGCGTGGAAAGACACCCATGACCAGGGGATCCGCGCACAGGCCCAAGGTGCTCCAGAAAACCAGTGTCAAGAGCAGCAACAGGGCAGTGAGACGGCCGCGGTACAGACGCTTCGACAGAGTGGGTTTATTCGCGGGCATTACGAGGGCTACCAGAAGATGTCCGATAGTAGAGAATAACAACATTAACTATGGGGATACCATCGGCTTGTGGTCGCGTTTCTTGAGTCACTCGGGAAGCATTCAATCAGCCCGGCGTCAATCACCGGATCTGGCGGGTCAAGGTCTGCCAGCGGCCGGCATCAGGCGGCGCGACGGACGCCTTGACTCAAGGCAAACAGGACTGCCGCCGCCACCACGATGGTCGGACCCGCCGGTGTGTCCAGGTACCAGGATCCGGCCAAGCCCCCAACCACCGCCAACGCACCCGCCAGTACCGCAAGCAGGGCCATCTGCTCCGGCGTCCGGCTGAAACGCCGTGCGACAGCGGCCGGAATCAGCATCATGGAGGTGATCAGCAGCACTCCCACAATCTTCATCGAGACGCCGATCACCAGGGCGATCAGGACCATGAAAGTCATCCTGACGGGGGCGACCCGAATGCCTTCGACCTGCGCCAGCTCTTCGTGCACGGTAATGGCGAGCAGTGGCCGCCAGATGATGGCCAGGACCGTCAATGCCAGCAGGCCGCCGCACCAGACCCACAGCAGATCGGTGGTGGTCACCGCCAGGATATCACCGAAAAGGTAGCTCATGAGATCGACCCTTACATGGGTCAGGAAGGCCATTACCACCAGCCCGAGAGAGAGTGCGCTGTGGGCCAGTATACCCAGTTGGGTGTCGCTGGAGAGTTGACGGTTGTCCTGCATGGCGACCAGCAGCAGGGCCAGCAGTATGCAGAGCCCGATGACGCTCAGATTGACGCTGACTCCGAGCAGGAAGCCGAGCGCCACGCCGAGCAGCGCGGAGTGGGCCAGGGTGTCGCCGAAGTAGGCCATGCGGCGCCAGACCACGAACACGCCGAGCGGACCTGCGATCAAAGCCACCCCGAGCCCGGCCAGCAGGGCACGCAGCAGGAATTCATCCATGGGACTTCTCCCCGCCACCCGGCGTGACGTTCCCATGGGTGTCGTGAGTGTGGTCGTGGTGATGGGTGTAGACCGCCAGCTTGGCGCTGGCGGGGGTGCCGAACAGCTCCAGATAGGCGGGATGCTGGCTGACACTTTCCGGGTGGCCCGAGCAGCAGACGTGGTGATTGAGACAGAGCACCTGATCGGTGGTGGCCATCACCAGATGCAGATCGTGGGAGATCATGAGCACCCCGCAGCCGAGTTGGTCGCGGATTCTGGTGATCAAGCCATAGAGGGACGCCTGGCCGGTGACATCCACCCCCTGAACCGGTTCATCCAGTACCAGCAGGTCGGGTTTTCGCAGCAGGGCGCGTGTCAGCAGCACACGCTGGTGCTCACCACCGGAGAGCCGCTGCAGGGGGCTGTCGAGCAGATGCCGGATGTCGAGTTGGTCGACCACGGCCATGAGGTCGGTGTCGCACTGTTTCTGGCAGCCCAGGTCGAGGAACCGGCGTACCGTCAAAGGCAGGTTCTCGGAAAGCTGCAGGCGCTGCGGCATATAGCCGATACGGATACCCGGCTGGCGTTCGATCACGCCGGCATCAGCTTTCAGCAGTCCGAGAATGACCCTGACCAGGGTGGTCTTGCCGGCCCCGTTGGGTCCAATCAGGGTCACGATCTGGCCACGTCGGACGTTCAGGTCGACGCCATCGAGAATCTGGCGTCCCAGCAGGCTGACACTGATGCCGTGGGCGTCGAGCAGGGTTTCGCGATCCAATGTCATGTTCGCTTCGTCTCCCGGCAGCGGGCACAGGTACCGGCCACCTCGATGGTCTGACTGGCGATGCTGAAGCCGAGCGCCTTGGCGTCCTGCGCGATCGCCGATTCAATCGATGGATCGCCGATTTCCGCTGCCTGGCCGCAGCCGACGCAGATGAAGAATTGGGCCTCGTGATCACTTCCCGGATGGTTGCAGCCGACATAGGCGTTGAGGGAGGCGATACGGTGGATCAGGCCGTGACTCAGGAGAAAGTCGAGTGAACGGTAGACGGTGGGTGGTGCCGCCTTGCGTCCCTCAGTGACAAGTTGCTCCAACAGGGTGTAGGCGCCCACCGGCTGGTGACTGGCCCAGACCAGTTCCAGCACGCGACGGCGCAGGGTGGTCAAACGCAGGCCATGGCTTCGGCAGTAGGTCTCCGCCTCCAGCAGCGCCTGCTTGCGGCAGACTGCGTGGTCGTGCCGATTGTCGGGGAATGGGGAGAGTGGCAGCGGACGCTTTCTCATTGCAGGCAGTTGACCAGGTTGTCGGCCAGTCGTCTCATGAGCTGGAAATAGGCTTCGGGGCCCGCTTCGAGGTCACTTCCCAGTGGGTCGAGTACCCCGGGCCTGGCGGAGGTCCCCTCAATCAGTGTGTGTACCAGCTTGGGCCGGAACTGGGGCTCGGCGAACACACAGCGGGCATCCAGACGTGTGATCTTGGAACGCAGTTCGTGAATCCGGCGTGCACCGGGTTGCCGGTCGGGGGCAACGCTGACCGAACCGGCGGCATTGAGCCCATAGTGTTGTTCGAAGTAGTGATAGGCGTCGTGAAAGACGAGATAGGGCAGACTCCGCACCGGTGCGAGTTGCGCCGAGAGTTCGCGATCGAGTCGCTGCAGCCTTTCGATCAGCAGCCGGCTGTTGCTCTGATAGCGTGCCGCGTTCCCCGCGTCGAGCCGACTCAGTCGATCGGTCAGCCGGAGTACGATGCGGCGGGCGATTTCCGGCGAGAGCCAGATGTGGCTGTCGATGTCACCGGCATGGTTATGTTCATGCGCTTCGGAAGCGTCCGGCTGACGGTGTCCTGCTTCCCATTCATGGTTCGAGCGCGGAGGCAGCCACTCGATCTCTTGCAGTTGCGTCAATCTCAACACCTCTCCCTTGAACTGGCGCTTCTCAAACAGACGGGCCAGAGAGGGCTCCACATCCGGGCCCACCCAGACGATCAAGTCGGCTTGCTGCAGCTGCCGCATGTGCGAAGGTTTGAGGCTGAAATTGTGCGGAGACTCACGCCCCTGAATCAGCAGGTCAGGGCGCCCCACGCCCTGCATGATGCCGGCGATAAGGGAGTGGACAGGTATGATGCTGGCCACGACCCGCGGTGCCGCATTTGCGTGAACGGTAAGAAGCAACAGGCAGAAGGCCAACAGCAGTGGCAGCGCGTTGCGGAGTCGGAAGCTTCCTCGGTTCATTGGGTGGATACGGGGCCGTAGGGTCAGAGTCGTCGAAACGTGATGTTATAGTATAACAAAAATAAGGGTGCACAGTGGCTTGTGTCAACGATCGGGTGATTCTCCTGTACGCGCCAATGTAGCGCTTACTGCGGCTTCACCCGAGTTGACTTTCGACGCCAGCAGCTGTACGCAGTCATAGAAAAAAGTAAAGAATTTCCTATTTCCGCCGATCAAGCTGAGGACGTGAGGGTCGGAATACGCCTGGACTGCCTGCCTGGTGGCCGATTCACCGCCAACCCAGTCCGGACAAACTGGATGATTATAAAAACACAGGATCACTGTGAAGGAGTTATCTCATGGAATCTGTGATGCCCCGCTGGATGACGTTCTGCTTCAGCGGTTTCTTGATGGGATCTGTTTCTCTCCAAGCCATGGCCTTGGACCCTGGCTACATCGAGGCGGTCGAAGCCGATGTGGCGGAGTTCACGCGTGGGGAATTCGTGCCGCCGGAAAACTCAGCCTGGCTCGGTTCCAAATCCGAAGACACCTCCCAGATGGCTGATCTGGAAGGATTCTCCAAATTTCTTCAGAACAAGTCTCCCGGCAGTTTCATCTTCTACAAGAAACTTCCGACCGAATACAAGGAACAGCTGCAGAAGGACTACCTGGCGACCGGGGATCTCGATCGCATCAAGGAAGATATCTTCAAATATACCCGTCAGCTGAAAAAATAAGACACGCACGACGTTGTTTTGGTGCAAATTTTGGGGAACAGAACCATGAAACGAATCAAGAGCGCTCTTGGCTACAGTCTCTGTCTGGCGATCACACTGGGTGTTCTCAGCTTCGAGAGCCAGGCCGGCGTCGACCGCAGCCTGGCCTATCCGGCCGCGGGTGTGGAGCCGGACGCCGATGACGTGGCGAAACAGGTCTATTTCGCCAACCATTTTTATGCCTTCGATAATTTCTCCATCAAGCGACGCGGCGGCACCCTCAGTGTCTTGGTCAACAAGGCCGAGGGCGGCAGTCCCTTGACCACGGCGGTGGAACGGCATCTCAACAACAACTATCCCGCCAACGACGCCATACGCTCGCGTGACCTGGCGATCTTCCACTCCGGCAACATGCGCGGTACCGGTATGCTGGTTACCGAGTATGCCGAGGACGATCGAAACAAGGACTATATGGTGTGGCTGCCGACGCTGCGTAAAATCAGGCGCTTTGCGCAACCGCGCCAGGACGATGCCTGGGGCGGCAGCGTGTTTACTTTTGGCGACGTGACACTGCGCAAACCCGACGACGAGACGCATGAACTGCTGGGAAAGAAGCCGCTTCGAACCTGCCTCGGCATGATGGATGCACTGGAAGGCAAGCTCTTCCGCTACACGGGACGTGTCCCGGAGCGAAGCTGCCGCCATATCGACAAGGAGGTCTATGGCCTCAAGAGTACGACCAAGTTCAAGGATTGGTGGTATGACTATCGCATCAGCTACGTGGATACCCACAGCTTCGCCGACTATCGCACGCTCTACTACAAGGACGGCAAACTGATCAAGATCATCGACCGTGACTGGGGACTGGTGAATACAGAGGGGGAGGGCGATCCCCGGGCGCTGTTCTGGAAATACTGGTACGGCATAGACCTCAGAACCGGACAGGAGAGTCTTGCGGTCATACCTCGCAAAGTGGTCAGCTTCAACAGTGATTTGGACAATGGCTTCTGGACCGAAAGGACCTTGCGTCGAATCAAGCGCTGAGCGGTAGGTGGGCGGGCAGCCGTGGCTTTGACTTGCCGGCAAGCCCTGTATTAGACTTTCACACCTAGCGCTTTCGCTGACTTAAGCATTTGATTCGTTGATACAAATAATTGATGAATCGGTACCGACGGAACAGCGGAAAGCCATCCGTCTCGACGGATAAACAAACTGATATCCAGGGCCGGCCCTCTCCGGGTGCCGGCCCTTTTGTTTCATGTGGCCTCTCGTATGGGCCACCACTGATGAGGAAGTTGACGCATGCCAGTGATCTCTCTCCCCGACGGTTCTCAACGCGCATTCGATCGCCCGGTAACGGTTCACGAGGTGGCCGAGGATATCGGTCCCGGGCTCGCCAAGGCGGCCCTGGCCGGTCGTGTGAACGGCCAACTGGTGGATACCTCCTGCCTGATCGAGGATGACAGCGATGTCGCCATCGTCACCACCCGCGACGAAGCGGAGGCGCTGGAGCTGTTGCGGCACGATGCGGCGCACGTCATGGCCCAGGCCGTGCAGGAACTCTATCCCGGCACCCAGGTCACCATCGGCCCCGCCATCGAGGATGGCTTCTACTATGACTTCGCGCGGGAGGAGCCCTTCACGCCGGATGATCTGAAAAAGATCGAGCAGCGCATGCACGAGATCGTGAAGCGGGATCTGCCCTTGCAGCGGGAAGTCTGGGACCGGCAGCAGGCGATCAAGACCTTCGACACCATCGGCGAGAAGTACAAGGTCGAGATCATCCGCGAGATCATCCCCGAGGGCGAGGAGGTCTCGATCTATCGTCAGGGCGACTGGTTCGATGTCTGCCGTGGCCCCCATCTGCCCAGTACCGGCAAGCTGGGTAAGGGGTTCAAGTTGATGAAGGTGGCCGGCGCCTACTGGCGCGGTGATTCCAGCAACGAGATGCTGCAGCGGATCTACGGTACCGCCTGGCGGGACAAGAAGGAGTTGAACGCCTACCTCCACCGCCTGGAGGAGGCCGAAAAGCGGGACCACCGCAAGATCGGCAAGGCCCTGGATCTGTTCCATACCCAGGAAGAGGCGCCGGGTATGGCCTTCTGGCACAACAAGGGCTGGCAGATCTACCTGACCATCCAGAACTACGTTCGTGAAAAACTCAGGCATCACGGTTATCAGGAGGTCCACACCCCTCAGGTGATCGATCGCAGCCTGTGGGAGAAGTCGGGTCACTGGGAGAAGTTCAGGGATGACATCTTCGTCACCGAGACCGAGGATCGGGTCTACGCCATCAAGCCGATGAACTGCCCGGCCCATATCCAGATCTACAACCATGGCCTCAAGAGCTACCGGGATCTGCCCCTGCGTCTGGCGGAGTTCGGCTCCTGCCACCGCAACGAGCCCTCGGGTACCCTGCACGGCCTGATGCGGGTGCGCAACTTCGTGCAGGACGACGCCCACATCTTCTGCACCGAGGATCAGATCCTCTCCGAAGTGCTCGCCTTCAACGATCTGTTGTTCGAGGTCTATCGTGATTTCGGTTTCGACGAGGTCTTGGTCAAGCTGTCCACGCGCCCGGAAAAGCGTGTTGGTTCAGATGAGATATGGGATAAAGCTGAGAAAGCACTTGAAGATGCGCTCAATGAGCAGGGGCTCGATTGGGAGCTGCAGCCGGGCGAGGGCGCCTTCTACGGACCCAAGATCGAATTCTCCCTGCGCGACTGTCTCAACCGGGTCTGGCAGCTGGGCACCATCCAGCTCGACTTCTCCATGCCGGAGCGACTCGGCGCCCACTACATCGCCGAGGACAACAGCAAACAGGTGCCGGTGATGCTGCATCGGGCGATCCTCGGTTCGCTGGAGCGTTTCATCGGTATTCTCATCGAACACTATGCCGGCGCGCTGCCGCTTTGGCTGTCACCCCTTCAGGCGGTGGTGATGAACATCACAGACCGCCAGGCCGAGTATGTCGAAAGCTGTCTCAAATCCCTGCAAGACAACGGATTTCGCGCTGAATCGGACTTGAGAAATGAGAAGATTGGCTTTAAAATCCGCGAGCACACGCTGATGCGCGTGCCCTATCTGCTCGTGGTCGGCGACCGCGAGATGAAGGAGGGAACGGCGGCCGTGCGTACGCGCAAGGGCGAAGACCTGGGCTCGATGCCACTGCAGGACTTCATCGAGCGCATGCGCAAAGAGGTCACGGAGCGTGTGAACTGAGTGTAAAGCACCGGTCTACCGGTGCTTTTCTACTTTAAGGAACCTTGAGAACTTGTCTCAAGGCGCCTTATATGAATTTGGACTTTTTGGAGGAACCGGCTATCGCTGCAACAAAAAAGCACCGACTAAACAATGACATTACGGCCACCGAGGTCAGGCTCATTGGCGTGGAAGGTGAACAAATAGGTGTCGTTTCGATTGAAGAGGCCCTTCGGGTCGCCGAAGAAGCGACATTGGATTTGGTAGAGATCGTGCCGAACGGGGAACCCCCGGTTTGTCGCGTGATGGATTACGGCAAGTTTCTGTTCGAAGCCAAGAAGCAGAAGCAGGCCGCCAAAAAGAAGCAGAAGCAGGTTCACATCAAAGAGATCAAGTTCCGTCCAGGGACGGGAGAAGGGGATTATCAGGTAAAACTGCGCAACCTGATACGTTTCCTGCAAGACGGGGACAAGACCAAGGTGACCATGCGGTTCCGCGGTCGCGAGCACGCCCATCGCGAGCTGGGTCTGGAACTT
>JBNKYJ010000100.1:0-38350 GCA_050300835.1 Sedimenticolaceae bacterium | reverse complement strand
GGTCAGCGAGATCGGCCAGTTGAACATCGGCTCGCGCCCCTCCCACCGCACCAAGGGCAACCGCTCGAAATCATCGGTGCGGGCCATCGCCTGGGTCTTCGGCTGGGCCCAGGCGCGCCAGACCCTGCCCGGCTGGTACGGTATCGGCGCGGCACTGGAGAGCTGGCGCAAACAGGGCAAAGGCCGCCTCAAGCAGCTGCAGAAGATGTACCGTGAATGGCCCTTCTTCCGCGCCCTGTTGAGCAACACCCAGATGGCCCTGTTCAAGTCGGACATGGCGATCGCCGAAGACTATGCCCGGCTCTGTACCGACGTGGAAACGCGAAAGCTGATCTTCGCGGAGATCCGCAGCGAATACGAACGCACCCGCAAGCAGATCCTGGAAATCGCCCAGATCGACGACCTGCTGGACGAAACGCCGGTCCTGAAGCAGTCCCTGAGTCGACGCGATGCCTATCTGGATCCGCTCAACCACATCCAGCTCGGACTTCTGCGGCGCTATCGTGACCCCGCGCTGAGCGACGAGACACGGGACCTCTGGCTGACCCCCCTGCTGCGCTCCATCAATGCCATCTCCGCCGGACTGAGAAATACCGGTTGATGGACTCCACCTCGTAGCCCGGATGCAGCGTAGCGGAATCCGGGTGCCGGCAGCCTTCTCTGCTGGCGCCACGGCACTATCCCTGTAGAATGTCGGGCCATGATGAAGTCTCTGTCCGTTCTCTGTTCAAGCCTCCTGCTGCTGACTGCCTGCGATATCGATCTGGGGCCTTCCAACGTGAAGGTCAGCGAACAACCGGCAGCGGGCCTGACCGACGCCTCGTTCGATCAGGGCTATCTGCAACAGCTCGTGGAGGAGACCCGCCAGGCGGCGGAGGCCAGCCTGCAGCAGGCCTACGACCGCAACAACATTCCCGCTCAAGAGCGCACCAGCCACGCCGTGGCAAGCGGGCGCTATGAGTGGATCGGCGAGCGTCAACTGGCGGTGGTCGACCTCAGCTACAGCGCCAATCCGATGCGGGTAATGCGGGTGGTGGGTATCACCGACGATCGCCTGCTGACCATCAGCTGCATTTCTCCCCAGGGTGCGCCGCTGGCGTTTGATGCCGAAAGTGGTGACTGCGCTGAGGCGATCGCCGCGCAGTTCGGTTCCGAATAGACCGCGAAAGCGTAGGCCTCAGCCGTTGCCTCCGAGTGAAACGAGGAGCTGTTCCAGCGCGTTCAGCCGCTCGCGGGCGCCGGGTAGGGCATCGAGCGCCCCGTCGTGTCGTTTCAGCTCCGCGCCCTGTTCGCACAGCGTCCTGAGCTGAGCCGGATCGAACAGGGTGACGGCCGCCTCGAACGCCTCCCGTTCCGCACTCAACAGTACCGCCAGCAGTTCATCGGCCTGGATCGGCGATTCGGGGTCGAGCAGGTCGGCCACCAGAGGGATTTCCAGCAGTTCGTAGTGGGCCGCGCGGGCAGTCTCTTCCTGCTCCAGCTCCTGATGCGCCAGGGTGTCGTTGCCGGCCCCTTTCCATACCGCACGCATGATCACCGCCACCAATTTGCGGATCGCCTCCTTGTTGGGGCTCTGGTCGTCCGCCAATCGGCAGGCGGTCTCATAGGCCTGGTCGAGGCGTTCCTTGAGTTCGAGGATGACATCGCTCTGTTCGTGGGGACCCAGCGCCACGGCTTCACCGACCAGTTTACGCAGGTCCCCGATGTAGGCCTCCAACTCCTCGTGATCGAGACGCTGGGCCTCGGTCAATTCACTCTGACTGAGGGTTCGCTGTGCTTCGGGAAAGAGTGGATTGTCCTGCTTCCTGAGCAGGTGGCGTTCGTGCCGGCCGGGCAGTTCGCTGAAGAGCAGACGCATGTTTGACCCCTGAGCGGGGATCTCTCGTCCCCTCTTGAATGAGGGCTCTTTTTTAACACGAAACCGCGTAGTAAGGGCAGCTATTGAGCCGGGAATTCGAAGCCTTTCCGAGTGAGTTCTGGCTCGATGCGCCGGATCCAAATCGCTCTCGGTACGCGATGGCCGTCACATTACCCCTGAAATAGTCATGGTTTATTGACCGATGTCAGTTAAACGCCGCCGCTGATTCATTACATTCTTGAGCGCAGTCATAAAATCACCCTATACCCATCTGCGGTCTCGGGTGATTCCTTGTCAACAGTACGTCATTTGGAGGACAAGACCATGCTTGGAAGTGATAAGGCTCTGCTCGGCGCTGTCGCCATTCTCATCATCGGTATCGTCGTTTCCATCGCGCTTATCGGATGATTCAACTGGGGCGGGAGTGATCCCGCCCCGAGACATTCCCGACACGCAACATTCACACAGCGCCATCATGGCGCATCGAGTTCTTCCTCGATATAGCGGTTGATATAGCGCCTGCCATTGAGGGTCGAGGTCGCGATCCAGACCACCAGAAACACCCCCAGTCCCAGTACCAGCGGCACCATCTTCGGCAACAACAGCGCCACCATCAGCAACAACAGGACACCGACCGCTAACAGGCTCACTGCCCGACGAGCGGCCTGTCGCATCACCTCCCGAGCCGCTTCCGGCGTGGTGATCCCCCCCTGACGAAGGGCCGCCCGCATCGATTCATAGCCCTGTTGGTGTCGCGACTCCAGGCGCCCGAAGGGATCGTTGAGTTTCATGACAAACGATTATCCACGACTGTTTTCATACCTGATCGACCATCTGCCAAAAGCAATTTGATGCGTGAAAAAACCCCGCATTTCTCCTTGTAAAACTTGAAAACCCTCTAAGCGACATCATGTCTCAGCATACACAGGGTGAAAATTGATTCACCTTACCGTACCAGACATTGCATACGGTTTTCTTCATCGGCAACGCATAGAAGGAGGTCAACAATGTTAGGCAGTAACAAAGCCATTCTCGGCTCCCTGGGCATTCTCATTCTCGGCATAGTTGTCGCCGTACTCGTGAGTTAGCCCATACCGCGCGGGGCGCTACGCCCCGCAAGGCATCAACAGCCGGTGTCGGTCTCCGCATCGAAACCCGGGTTGATCGCTTCATAGAGCGATGAGTAATCCTCGTCCCCGTAGCCCGCCTGCTGCCCTTTCAGGAAGACCGACAGCATGGCGTTGGAAATCGCCGCATCGATACCCGATTCCTCGGCCACCTGTTTGAACAGACCGATGTCCTTGATCAGGTGCTTGAGGGGAAAGTTGGGATGGCTGTAGTCATGCTCGATGAATTTCTGCAGCTTTTTGTCGAAGGTGGGGGCGTAGAGCGCGCTTTCCCGTAGCAGGTGCATGAACTGATCCACATCCACGCCCTCGGCACGGATCAGTCCCAGACTCTGGGAGAAACCGGCGGTGAGCGAGGCGATCAACTGGTTCATCGCCAGCTTCATGGCCGCGGCCTGGCCGACAGATCCTATCAGCTCCACATCCTTGCCGAGACAGCGCAGCATGAGCAGACAGTGCTGGTAGACCGGCTCCGCACCGGCAGCCATGACGATCAACTGACCGGAGCGCGCTTCGGGGATACTGCCAAGCACCGGTGCCTCGAGATATTCGGCTCCCGCTTCGGACACCTGCCTGGCAATGGCGCGGCTCTCGTTGGGAGCGATGGTCCCCATCTGCAGCACGATCCTGCCCTGCAACAGTGGCAGCACGGCGGGATCGAACAGCACGCTCTCAATCGCTGCCGCATCACTCAGGGTGAGGATGATCACCTCGCTCTGTTCCACCGCCCGGGTCAGCTCAGGCTCGGTACTCAAGCCCGCTTCGGCGGCCCGTTGCAACGGCTCCGGAGAGCGGTTCCAGACCACCACGTCATGGCCACAGTGAACCAGACGCAGAGCGATCGGCTGCCCCATCAGACCGAGGCCGAGGAGAGTGATTTTCATACACAGCGCTCCCAGGGAATGAGTTCGGAAAGCATAACGCAAAGCACGCCATGAAGCGCAATGAGCGCCAAGATGATTACTGGATGGTCCGCCGGTTGGAACCGCGTTCGACGCCTCTCTACTTTTGACCAAAGCTGAATCAGGAGTCGAGAGAATAACTTCCTGTGCGGTCTCCGCGCTTCATAGCGCCTTTGCCTTATCTCTTATTACGATCCTTCGTGATAAGCCCGGCTCAGTTCGTGTACCGCATCGACGAAGACGCCGGCATGTTCCGGATCGATCTCGGGATGGATCCCATGCCCCAGATTGAAGACATGGCCACTGCCCTGACCATAGCTGGCCAGCACCTGGGCCACCTCCTCGCGAATACGTTCCGGTGAGGCGTAGAGGGTGCAGGGATCGAGATTTCCCTGCAGCGCCACCCGCTCTCCGACACGCGCCCGGGCGTCGGCCAGGCTCAGGGTCCAGTCGATGCCCAGGGCATCGCAACCGGTGTCGGCCATCTGCTCCAGCCAGAGTCCGCCGCCCTTGGTGAAGAGAATGACCGGTACCCGGCGTCCCTCGGCCTCGCGGGTGAGGCCGTTGACGATGCGCTGCATGTAATCGAGCGAGAAGGCCCGGTAGTGCTGCGGCGTGAGCACACCGCCCCAGGTATCGAAGATCATCACCGCCTGAGCGCCGGCGGCGATCTGTGCGTTCAGATAGGCGGTCACCGTCTCGCTGACCTTGTCCAGCAGCTGGTGCATCAGCTGCGGACGGTCGAACATCATGCCCTTGACCTTGGAGAAGTTCTTGGTGCCACCCCCCTCGACCATGTAGGTGGCCAGGGTCCAGGGACTGCCGCTGAAGCCGATCAGGGGCACCCGCCCGTCGAGCTCGCGACGGATGGTGCGCACCGCATCCATGACATACCCCAGGTCCTGCTCCATGTCGGGCTGGCCGAGGGCCTGAACGGCGGCGGCATCCTGCACCGGACGCTCGAAGTGGGGACCCTCGCCTTCGGTAAAATAGAGGCCCAGACCCATGGCGTCGGGTACCGTCAGGATATCGGAGAAGAGGATCGCCGCATCCAGCGGATAACGATCGAGCGGTTGGATGGTCACTTCACAGGCCAGCTCGGGGTTACGGCAGAGATCCATGAAGCTGCCCGCCTTGGCGCGGGTGGCGCGATACTCGGGCAGGTAGCGCCCGGCCTGCCGCATCATCCACACCGGGGTGACGTCCACCGGCTCACGTAACAGCGCTCTCAGCAGTCGATCATTCTTCAATTGGGTCACAGTCCACTCTGTCCTCGGCGTTCACCGTCTCGATTCGGAAGCTCGGCATTGTACACGCAATCGCCTGCGGCTTCTCACTGTCACCGAATCGTCCTAGTGGACCGGATCTGTCGGGGTATAATCCTCCTCCGAACACGAGGTACTCATGACAGCACTGCAACAGATCATATTGAACAAAAAAGACGCGCTCGCCAGTGAAATCGGTGATCCGCTTTCCACGCTGGCCGACGAGTGCGTTGCCGCCTGGGAAAATGCCGACAGTCTCGACCGGGTTCTGCTCGATCACATCGGCAACATTCCCAAGTGTGAATTCCTCTACGCCTGGGATCTCAACGGCCAGGAGATCTCCTCCCTGGTTCAGCCGCAGCGCGCGGACCGGAGCTGGCGCGGCAGGGACCTCTCCAAGCGCCCCTATCTCAAGAACAACCTGCCGTTCAAGGGCATCATGCTCTCTTCGGTCTACCACAGCCAGTTCAGCGATCGCGAGTGCGTCACCGCACTGCAGGCGGTCCGACGCGGGGACGAGCTGCTGGGTTTCATCGCCGCCGACTTCTCACTCGACAAGCTGGTCGGAGACGTCACCGGCCTCGACCGCAAACCCCAATGGCAGCAGTTCAAGGGTGATCCGGCGGTGCGCGGCACCCTGTTCATGCAACAGCGCATACCCAGTCGCCTGGATGAGAACATCGATTCGGTGCACGAGACCATCCACTCTCTGATGTCGGAGCATGGCATCTTCCATTGCAAGGTCCACTACTCCAGCGGTCGCTGCTCATTCTGGCTCATGGAGGACCCTTACAGTTACCGCATTCATGGCGTGGAGGAGATCATCAATCCCGATATCGTGCTGGCCTATCCCCTCCACCCCTATCCGGAGAGGGCCAAGGTCACCAGCACACAGATTCACGAGGTGTTGGACGAGTTCAAGTCACTGCGTTTTGCCGATGAGACCATCTACCTGCGCAGCGCCTCGATCAACATCATGAACGGCATGTTGGGATTGACCTTCTCCTGCGACGGTTCCCACTATATGCCGGTGGCGGAGTTCCTGGAGAAGAACCTGGGCTTCTGGATCGGTGAGTTGGCCGCCGACCGTCAGAAGGCGCGTGTGCAAAACGACGCCGACTGACGGCCTGGGTCACACAGAGCCTAGGGCAAGCGGTAGTTGTCCTGGGTCACCAGATCGACACCGCACTGCAGGCCTTCGATCCAGTTGATGAACTCGGTCACCGCCTTGCGGCCGACAAAGGCACGACCATGCTGGGGCACGATCATATCGATGTCGAGTTGTCGTACCATGTTGGCCCAGAGCCGGCAGACCTTGTTGGAGTTCATATAGCGCTTGTGGAAGCCTTCCATGTAGGGCATCACCTCAGTGATGTTCTTGGCCGGCTTGTTGAGATCACCCGGTGGCAGGTTGGCGCCCAGATCGCCTGAAAAGAGGATACGGCTGATCGGGTCGTAAAACTGAAAATTACCCTCGGCATGGAGGAAGTGGGCCGGCAGCGCCATCAGACGGATGTTGCCCAATTCCAGGTTGGTCCCCTCATCCGGAATCGGCACCACCCTGTCCACCAGTCGGCCGGGACGGGTGAAATGGGGGATGAAGCGTTCCCACAGGGCCGGCACCACCACTTTACAGTCCGTACCCACCAGCCACTTGTTGACCGAGGCGACGATGTCCGGATCCTGGTGCGAGGCCACCACATAGTCGAGCTTCTTGACGTTCATATAGTCGCTGATGGCCATGAACAACCGTGAATAGGTCAGCTCACCACCCGGATCGATCAGTGCGGCGTGCTGATGGTCGTAGATCAGAAATTGGTTTGCCTGGACAGCCTCTCCGTTGACCAGGTCCCTGAAGGCAACGCAGATGTGGCTGCCGTTGTTGAATAGCTCGACTGACATAGCTTGACGACTTCTCTCGTATGACTGAATCGTTCCCGACCCGCGATATCCTACCCGGGATCGGTCAACCCCTTGGTGGGGCGCCTGTAAGTTCCAATAGCGACAGAACTTCCGGAAGCTTAAACAGATCACCCAAGATTGCAACCGGATTGCTCAAACAATCACGCTTTTCCTCCTGCAAACCACTTGCAAAAAGCCTGGGCACTGTTTCCAGCGGGACGTTACAATGAGGCCAAGCCTAAGACTTGGCAGTTCGATGAGCGCCGATTTGGACCACCCTTGGGATCTGACCCCCGCAGAAGCGATTGGTTTACAACAGCGTCTGCGCGATCGGGTGATACGTGAAGATCGATTCAATCCACCTTCGCGCATCGCCGGCGTCGATGTGGGTTTTGAAGAGCACGGGCAGATCACCCGGGCGGCTGTCGCCGTGCTCGATTTTCCATCCCTCGCCCCCCTCGAGCAGGCCATCGCCCGTCAGCCCACCCGCTTCCCCTATGTGCCCGGTCTGCTCTCCTTTCGCGAAATACCCGCAATCCTCGAGGCCCTGGAACGGCTCGCGCAACCACCGGAACTGATTCTGTGTGACGGCCAGGGCCTGGCCCATCCCCGCCGCTTCGGCCTGGCCTGCCACCTCGGCCTGTTGACGGACACTCCCACTATCGGGGTCGGCAAGACGCGCTTGATCGGCTCCCATGGAAAGGTGCCGGAGGAGAAGGGGGGCTGGACCCCGCTGATCGACAAGGGTGAGGAGATCGGTGCTGTGCTGCGCACCCGCGTGGGCGTGAAGCCGGTCTATGTCTCCATCGGACACCGCATCTCGCTGCCGACCGCGATCGAGTATGTGCTGGCGGCGACGACGCGCTACAAACTGCCCGAGACCACCCGTGCCGCCCACCGCTTGGCCTCCGGCTGATCCCACCCGGATGTAACCGATGCGTCGCAGATCAGCGTGGCACTATCCATGGAGAGCGGAGGACAACCGCCGGCCTGATCAGCATGAAGTGGGGGTGCACCGAGCACACCGGGCGAATGTGCGTCATGCAGCCAGCTGGGACTTACTCCGGTCGGATATGCTCGATGTAGTGGGGACGATCCTCCATCGCCAGGCGCACACCGGCGGCCTGCGCCTGGAAAGGCTCGGACTGGCCCTGAATCTTCAGACTGCAGTGTGCCCGCCCCTTGCTCTCCAGCGGTACCGGGATCATGTCCCGATAGGTGTAGACGTTCTCACCCACGTCACCGCCGTCGCAGACACAGGGGGTGACGGGCAACTCCCCCGACACCTCGGCATCGTCGAAGATCAGCGCGCCGGCCTGCCACCAGCGGGTACGCTCGACCGAGCCGCTCAGGGTCTTGATGACATAGGCCCGGGAGAAGCGGATCACGAGCTTGCCGTCCTCCAGGCTGATCGATTCGATTTCGCTGCCGGGCAGATCGATGGTGGTGGAGTCCATGGGTGGCACCTGCTGTAAAACTTAACCATGAGTGGGCGTGCATGATAACCCGCTGCCGGCAGCAGGCAAGTCCTGCAACCCCTGGTTGAAGGGGGTTTCCGTCTCTCCCAAACCCCGGTCTTCGTCCGCTTAATCGTCGATATCGAGATTGAGCTCCTTGATCTTGCGTGTCAGGGTGTTGCGTCCCCAGCCGAGCAATCGGGCCGCATCCTGCCGGCGTCCCGCGGTGTGTTCCAGCGCCGTCTCGATCATGACGGTTTCGAAATCGGGTCCGGCTTCATTCAGCAGGCCCTCACACCCCTCCTGCAGACGCTTGCGGGCCCAGGCGCGAAGCAACTGGCGCCAGTCGTCGTAGAAGACCGACGGCGATTCGCTCTCGCGCAGTTCGGTGGGCAGGTCGTCGATGTGGATCTCCTGCCCGGAAGCCATTACCGTCAGCCAGCGGGCGGTGTTCTCCAATTGACGAACATTACCCGGCCACTCCATCTGGCTGAGAAACTCCTCGGTCTCCGGCAGCAGCATCTTGGCCTCGACCGACAACTCCTTGGCCGCCGACTCCAGGAAGTGCTTCATCAGCAGCGGAATGTCCTCGCGCCGTTCGCGCAGGGCGGGCAGGTGTATGCGGATGACGTTGAGGCGATGGAACAGGTCTTCGCGGAAGGCCCCGGACTTGACCAGGTTCTCCAGGTTCTGGTGGGTGGCGGCGATGATACGCACATCGACCTTGACCGGTTCATGACCGCCGACACGGTAGAACTCGCCGTCGGCCAGGACCCGCAGCAGTCGCGTCTGCAACTCAGCCGGCATGTCGCCGATCTCGTCCAGGAAGAGGGTGCCGCCGTCGGCCTGCTCGAAACGGCCTTCCCGACGGGTCTGGGCGCCGGTGAAGGCGCCGCGCTCATGACCGAAGAGTTCGGACTCCATCAGATCGCGCGGAATCGCCGCCATGTTGAGGGCGATGAAGGGGGCCTCGGCACGGGTGCTGTGGCGATGCAGCGCCTGCGCCACCAGCTCCTTGCCGGTGCCCGACTCGCCGTTGATCAGCACCGTGATGTTGGAACGGGCCAGCCTGCCGATGGCGCGGAAGACCTCCTGCATGGCCGGCGCCTCGCCGATGATCTCCTTGGCCCCCTTGCGGCCATCCGGGTGCGGTTTCTCATCCGCCGCGGCCTGTTGGCGGCAGGCGCGCCGAATCTGCTGTACCGCATCGTCCACGTCGAAGGGTTTGGGCAGATATTCGAAGGCGCCTCCATGATAGGCCGATACCGCACTGTCGAGATCCGAGTGGGCGGTCATGATGATGACCGGCAGACCCGGATAGCGGGCATGCAGGATCTCCAACAGCTCCAGTCCGTCCATCCCGGGCATGCGGATATCGGAGACCACCACGTCGGGCTGCTCCTTCTCCAGCGAACTCAGCACCCGGTCTGCGCTCTCGAAACTGGTCACGTCCATATCGGCCTTTTGCAGGGTCTTTTCCAACACCCAGCGAATCGAGCGATCGTCGTCGATCACCCAGACTCGGCATGCTCTATCCATCAACTTGCTCCAAAGGAAGTAATACGCGAAATACGGTTTGTCCGGGCTTGCTCGTAAACTCGATCAAGCCCTGGTGTCGATTGATCAGGGTCTGTGAAATGGACAGTCCCAGGCCCATACCGTCACCGCCGGTGACCATGGGAAAAAAGATGCGTTCCTGCAGTTCTTTCGGTATGCCTGGCCCGTTGTCCTCGATCTCCACCGAGATCACCAGGCGGTGCCGGATATTGCCGATGGTGAACTGGCGCAGGATCCGGGTCGTTATGCCGAGCACGCCTTTGCTGCCCGCGGCCTTGACGGCATTACGCACGATATTCAGAAACGACTGGATCAATTGGTCGGTGTCGCCAGTGATCTGCGGAATACTCGGGTCGTAATCTTTGTTGATGGTCAGGGCCGGACCGCTCTCCACCTTCACCAGGTTGCAGACCCTTTCCAGGATCTGATGGATATTGACCGGCTTCATCTCCGGCACCCGGTTCGGTCCCAACATGTTGTTGACCAGATTCTGCAGCCGATCCGCCTCCTCGATGATGATCTGGGTATATTCGGTCAGCGATTCGTCTTCCAGCTCACGCTCCAGCAATTGTGCGGCACCGCGCAAGCCACCCAGAGGATTCTTGATCTCATGAGCCAGACCGCGAACCAGAGCCCGGGTCGCCTCATTGCGCGACAGAATCTGTTCCTCCCGGGTGATCCGCAATTGTCTGTCCACCTGTTGGATCTCCACCAGGAGCTCATTCACCCGGTAGCCATGGCGCAGGGGTATCACTGTACAGTCCACGGTGATCTCACGCCCATCCGGCAGCGTCAGTTGATGCTCACGCTCCGTGAACGGCTGGCCGCTCTCCAGGGATTGGGTCAGGTTGCTCACCAACACGGTACCGGGACAGCGGATCATCTCCAGCACCGGTAAGCCGATGGCCTTGCGCGCGCTCACCGCGAACAGCATCTCGGCCGAGGAGTTGAGATAGAGAAGGCGGAATTCCCGGTCAAACAGCAGGATCGCTGTGCTCAAGTTCTCCAGAACCTGCTTTTCGAGATTGCTTTTCTTGAGTTCTGGTTTCATGACGTCTTGATAAGCAAAAAGCGAACCAAAAGGCACACAAATCGAGCATGCTCCGCATCGCTGGAGGGCAATAGGTAATAATTAAGAGAAACAGTTTCTTATGGCTGAAATTCTGGCAATCGCCAGGGAACACTGGAGATGACAAATGCACGCATGCACAGATGTCTTCAGCACACACGCACCATTATAGTGCAGCTTGGTATCAGGGGGTATTGACGGAAGCTTGTCTCAGGTGGAAGTTGATACGATTGGAGGTGATCATCACATTACCGTCCGCATCAACCACCCGGGTCTCGAGGCTATGTGTACCCCGGTTGAGATTGCTGACTGAGAATTGGGTGCCTTTTACCTCACCCGGCATTTCATTACCGTCGATCAGGACCTTGACCGAGTGGCCCTCCGCAAGGCCGGGTGACAAGGCCAGGCCGACGGCGACCGTACCTTCGTTGCTGCGCACGGTGGCATCGTTTGCGGGCTGCACGATTTCCAGGCTCTCATAAGTGGCCGCTTCGGTACCAGCAGCCTGCTCGGCGGATTCTCCCTCTCCCCCCTCTTTGCCTGGCCTGGAGGACGAGGATTTACTGTCCTGGACACGGATGCGTTCAGCCCCCTCGCGATATGTGTCCGAATAGAACACCACGCCTTCGGCGTTGGTCCATTTGTACACATCCCTGGCAAACAAGGGCAGCGAGACAAAAAAGATCAGCAGGATGATGACGTTACGCATGCAGCCAAGCATAGACCATGGTGTGATGAAGAAACAAGCGATTCAGTTCGCAAAAAAAAAGCGCCCTCCGGCTGGAGGGCGCTTCTGTATCGTCAGCCTTGAGACGAGCTGATCAGAGGCTGTAGTACATATCGAACTCAACCGGATGGGTAGTCATACGCATGGTGGTGACCTCTTCCATCTTCAGTGCGATATAACCGTCGATCAGATCATCGGTGAAGACGCCGCCGGCAGTGAGGAAGCCACGATCCGCATCCAGTGCCTCCAGCGCCATATCGAGGCTGTAGCAGACGGTGGGTATGCTGGCAGCCTCTTCGGCCGGCAGGTCATAGAGATCCTTGTCCATGGCGTCGCCCGGATGGATCTTGTTCTGGATGCCGTCCAGGCCGGCCATCATCATGGCGGAGAAGGCCAGGTAGGGGTTGGCGGTCGGATCGGGGAAGCGGACCTCGATACGACGACCCTTCGGATTGGAATCCCATGGAATACGGATGGAGGCGGAACGGTTGCGCGCGGAGTAGGCCAGCATGACCGGGGCCTCGAAGCCGGGCACCAGACGCTTGTAGGAGTTGGTGGAAGCGTTGGTGAAGGCATTCAGGGCACGGGCGTGCTTGATGATGCCGCCGATATAGTAGAGCGCGGTCTCGGAGAGGCCACCGTACTGATCACCGGCGAAGATGTTCTCGCCACCCTTGGCCAGGGACTGATGCACGTGCATACCGGAACCGTTGTCGCCGACCAACGGCTTGGGCATGAAGGTGGCGGTCTTGCCGTAGGCATGGGCCACGTTCCAGGTGCAGTACTTCTGGATCTGGACCCAATCGGCGCGGGTCACCAGGGTGTTGAATCGGGTACCGATCTCACACTGACCGGCGGTGGCCACCTCATGGTGATGCACCTCAGTGACCACACCCATCTCTTCCATGGCCAGACACATGGCGCCGCGCAGATCGTGCAGGGAATCGACCGGCGGGACCGGGAAGTAGCCGCCCTTGACGCCGGGGCGGTGACCGATGTTGCCGTCCTCGTAGACACGCTCGGAGTTCCACTCGGCCTCTTCGGAGTCGACCTTGACCATGGAGCCGCTCATGTCAACGCTCCAACGTACGTCGTCCAGCACGAAGAACTCCGGCTCGGGACCGAAGTAGGCGGTATCCGCGATGCCGGTGGAGGCGAGATAGGCCTCGGCGCGCTTGGCCAGTGAGCGGGGGTCACGCTCGTAGCCCTGCATGGTGGTGGGCTCCAGGATATCGCAGCGGATGATGAGGGTGTTTTCGTCGGAGAAGGGGTCCATGACCGAGCTATCGTCCTCAGGCATCAGGACCATGTCGGACTCGTTGATACCTTTCCAGCCGGCGATGGATGAACCGTCGAACATTTTGCCGTCGGTGAAAAAGTCTTCGCCAACCTGACTGGTGGGCAGGGTGACATGCTGCTCCTTGCCACGGGTGTCGGTGAAACGCAGATCGACAAATTTCACATCGTTGTCTTTGATCATCTTCAGGGCTTTCAAGGCCATCGTCTTCTCCAGTTTTTTGGGTTATTCAATGCTGATTCAAAGTCAGCCACTCATTAGCTTTGGCGGCCGGAAAACTATACCAGACGCTTTGGAAAACGCATGATTGCATGTTTCATGCCACGAAAACGGCTATCTCACTCTACTTAGAACCGATCGTCTACAGAGTCTGTTGAGAAAATTAATTCGTTCTGAAAAATAATAAGTTAGCCTCTAATGACCCGGCCAAATCGGGTCTGTTCAAGGTCAGCTCAGGCAGCCATTACAACAACATTCTGCCAGCTCGCCGCTAAGGGCCAAGAACAAATGCACCATTATGGACCTCAACACCATGCATGACGCACTAAAATGGTGCTAACCAAACCAGATTCGCACACAGCGAAAGGTCTTCGAATCTTCCAGCGCCTTTTGGAAAGCGTGCTGCAGTTCGTCGGCAGCTGTCTTTGACTGATAACAGACCAGGGGCAGGTAGAGATCGATGTCGATCCGCCCGGAGAGGTAGTGGAGCACCAGACGACGACGATCCTCATAGCACGCGATGTGGGACCAGAGCTCGTCGAGCATGGCCTCGGCCTTCTGCCGCAATGGCAGCCCGGCGCAGGAGGGGCCCTCCTCATCGTCTTCGGGATCGACATGGACAGTGACGTCCTCCAACACTTCGACCTGATCGATCAGTCCGTACTGCACCACCTCAGCGATACGATGCCCTTCGGAGACACTCAGCCAGGGATCGACCTGCACATGCACGTCCGCCAGTGCATGACCACCCAGACGCCGGGTGCGCAGCATGTGGACACTGTTGACACCCGAAACACTGGAGATCACCTCACGAATCTTGTCGAGGTGCTCTTCTTCAAGACCGGCATCGGCCAACTCCTGCATCGCTCCCCAACCCAGGTTCCATCCGATCTGCACCACCATCACACCGACCAGCACGGCAGCGATGGCGTCCAGGTAGGGCAGACCGACCAGGGTGCCGCCAATGCCGACCAGCACCACGATCGAGGAGACGGAATCACTGCGATGGTGCCAGGCGTTTGCGCGTAAGAGATCGGAATTGATCCGGTTCGCCAGATGGCGGGTGTAGAAAAAGAGACCCTCGTTGGCCAGGATCGAAAAGGCCGCGATGTAGAGCGTGAAGACAGCCGGATGCTTCAGCTGCTCCGGCGCGAACAGACGTTCCCCCGCGTCCCACATGATGCCGAATCCGACCGCGATGAGAACACCGCCCAGCACCAGCGTACCGACGGTTTCAAAACGGCCGTGACCATAGGGGTGATCCGCGTCGGGCTCCTCCCTGGCATGACGGGCGGCAAAAAAGACCAGGGCGTCGGTCAGCAGATCAGACAGGGAATGGATGCCGTCGGCCACCAGCGACTGCGACTGCCCCAGCCAACCAAAGAGCATCTTCGACAGCGCCAGCACGGAATTGACCGCCGCGCCGACGATGGCCGACTGGCGACTGACGCGATAGCGCTGATCCCTGGCTTCAGCCTGCGGACTCATGAATCACTCCTGGGGCCAACCTCAACCACAACCACATATTCCTCACCGTCACTGCGCGTTTCAATCACCCGGTGTCCATTGATTCTCGACCAGGCGGGGATATCGGTCAGGGCTCCCGGATCGGTACACACCGCTTCCACCTCGGTCCCCTCGGGCAGCTCCTCCACGGCCGTCTGCACGCGAATCACCGGCATCGGGCAGAGCAGTCTGCGGCAATCGACAACCTGCCGTTTCACAAAACCCACTCGGCGGGTATTTCGTGGGGCTGCAGGGGTTTCACGCGCAACTCGCGGGGCGCCTCTCCCGGTGCCGTGTATTCGACCACCACCTCTTCGGCACCTCGTCCCTGGCTGTAACGGGCCACCAGCCGTGCCGCCTGTTGCAGCGCTTGCTCGTCGACCCGGCCGTCGATCAGGGCCAGGGGGCCCGGATGACTGAGCGTGCTCAAATGGGGGTACTGATGACGATAGCCTCGCAGGAAATTCCCCTCACCTTCCTCACGCGAGATGATCAGTTTGTAATGGGGTGCAGGACGCAGGTGACGGCCCACCTTCAGCAGCATGATATCGTCCATCTCATACTGCTTGTCGCCGCGTGCCTGCCACAGGTCGGCGAGCTTGACGGAGTATTGCTGGTCGGTCAGAAAGCAGCAACCGCCCGCCGGCTGGGCGTAGTCCTCGAATCCGAATTTTTCCGCCAGTGCCATCTGTGGCTTGCGACTGCGTCCCGAGAAGTCATAGAGCTTCCCGCGATCGACCCAGCCCTCCCGCTCCGGCAGCGTCTCGGGCAGGTTCCTGGCACAGAGCGGGCGCAGTAGCAGATCTTCCGCGCCCGACTCATCGGCCACCACGGGCAGGGTCTCCTTGCGCTGGGACATGGGGCGCTGGCCCATCACCTCGCCGGTGATGATGAAGTCGAAGCCCTTGGCGCGGATCCACTCCACCGCCTTGCCGACCATGAAAATCTTACAATCGAGACAGGGATTGAGATTGGCCCCGTAGCCGTGCTTGGGGTTCATCACCACCTGTTTGTAGTCTTCGACGATATCGATGATGTGCAGCTTGATCCCAAGCTGCTCCGCCACCCAGAGCGCGTTGTTGCGCTTCTGTTTCTGGCGGTCCTTTTTGCGGATGGCGTGGGTGTGGCCCTCGACACAGAAACCGGTGTAGAAGTTGATGCCCTCGACGTGGATGCCTTGTTCCTGCATCACCCGAGCCGCCAACAGGGAGTCCAATCCCCCGGAGATCAGTGCCGCTGCTTTGCGTTGTCTGCTCATACAAAAATGTGACCACCAAGATGGCTGGTCTGGGTTGCGCTAATCTGCCCTGGATGGATCGAGCTGTAGATTATACGCCAAGCCAACGCGGCAGACACCCGACATTGAAGATGTGATTGTCAGGCGCCGACAACGGCGAACGTGTGGATTCAGGTGCCTAAGGGTCCGGGACGACACCCGGATGCCAAAGCGATGTCCGCCACAGGAAGCGACCCGGGAGAGCCGATTTGCCGGCTGCCGGCTCGTACCAGGTTAGCCAACCCCTGTGCGCACCGTTATACTGTCGCGATTTTCTTGACCATTTGCGGGATCTCGCTGTGAATCGAGCCTCATCGGAGCCAGGCAACGAAATGCTGACCTTTCAACAACTCATCTTCAAGCTGCAGGACTACTGGGCCCGTCAGGGCTGTATCATCCTGCAGCCCTACGACATGGAGGTGGGTGCCGGGACTTTCCACACCGCCACCTTTCTGCGCTCCATCGGCCCCGAGCCATGGAATGCCGCCTATGTGCAGCCTTCGCGCCGTCCCACCGACGGCCGCTACGGCGAGAATCCCAATCGCCTGCAGCACTACTATCAGTATCAGGTGGTGCTCAAGCCGTCACCGAAAGATTTTCAACAGCTCTACCTGGGTTCGTTGCAGGAGCTCGGTCTCGATCTCAAGCTGCACGACATCCGCTTCGTCGAGGACAACTGGGAATCGCCCACCCTGGGTGCCTGGGGTCTCGGCTGGGAGGTCTGGCTCAACGGCATGGAGGTCACCCAGTTCACCTATTTCCAACAGGTCGGCGGCCTCGACTGCCGTCCGGTCACCGGCGAGATCACCTACGGTCTTGAGCGTATCGCCATGTACCTGCAGGGCGTCGAGAGCGTATTCGATCTGGTCTGGACCCAGGGCCCGCAGGGCCCGGTCACCTACGGCGACGTCTTTCATCAGAACGAGGTCGAACAGTCGACCTACAATTTCGAGCATGCCGACGTGTCTTTCCTGTTCAGTCTCTTCGACCAGTGTGAAAAGGACTCCAAGCGGCTGGTCGAGGCGGGTCTGCCACTGCCAGCCTATGAGCAGGTGTTGAAGGCATCCCACACCTTCAACCTGTTGGACGCCCGCCACGCCATCTCGGTCACCGAGCGGCAAGGCTACATCCTGCGGGTGCGGGCACTGGCCCGCGCAGTAGCCCAGGCCTATTACGACGCCCGCGAGCAGCTGGGATTCCCCATGCTCAAGCATGCTCAGGAGGTGGCCAATGGCTGAGCGCGCCACCCTGCTGTTCGAACTCGGCACCGAAGAGCTTCCGCCCAAGGCCCTGAAACGGCTATCCGAAGCCCTCACCGAACATTTCCTCAGCGGCCTGGAGCAGGCCGGTCTCGAACACGGCTCGGTGGAGCGCTTCGCCACACCGCGCCGACTCGCCCTGCGCATCCAGGACTGCATGACGAAACAACCCGATCGCCAGATCGAGCGCCGCGGCCCCGCCCTGCAGGCCGCCTTCGACAAGGAGGGCAACCCGACCAAGGCGGCCGAGGGCTTCGCCCGCTCCTGTGGCACCACGGTCGACCAGCTGTCGCGACTGGAGACCGACAAGGGTGCCTGGCTCGCCTATCAGGTGGAAGAACCGGGCCAGCCCGCCGCGCAACTGCTACCTGGCATCGCCGAGCAAGCCTTGAACAAATTGCCGATTCCGAAGCGCATGCGCTGGGGCGCTTCAGAGTCCCAATTCGTGCGCCCTGTCCATTGGCTGCTTTTCCTGCATGGTGAGCAGGTAGTCGAGTGTACTCTGCTCGACGCCAAGGCAGACCGGCAGACCTACGGACACCGTTTTCACCATCCCTCGGCCATTACCCTGTTCAATCCCGACGACTACGCTTCGGTGCTGGAAGACATGGGTCATGTGATCGCCAGCTTCGAACAACGCAAGCAGATGATCCGCCAGGCGGTAGAACAGAGCGCCGCCTCGGTCGGTGGCCATCCCGACCTGGACGAGGAGCTGCTCGACGAGGTCACCGCCCTCAACGAGTGGCCGGTACCGATCAGCGCCAGTTTCGAGTCACGTTTCCTCGAGGTCCCCCAGGAAGCGCTGGTCGCCACCATGAAGGGCAACCAGAAGTACTTCCCCCTGTTCGACGCCGAGGGGCGGCTGATGAACCACTTCATCACCATCGCCAACATCGACAGCCCGCAACCCGAACTGATCCAGGAGGGCAACCAGCGGGTCATCCGTCCACGCCTGGCCGACGCCATGTTCTTCTGGGAGCAGGATGGCAAACGTCGTCTCGAAGACCACCTGGAATCATTGAAGAGTGTGGTGTTCCAGAACAAGCTCGGCTCCATGTACGACAAGTCCGAGCGGGTCGCCAAACTGGCCGAGCTGATCGCCATCGAGATCGGTGGTGATCCCGACCTGGCCCATCGGGCGGGTCTGCTCAGCCGCTGCGACCTGATGACCGACATGGTCTTCGAGTTCCCCGAAATGCAGGGGATAATGGGCCGTTATCAGGCACAACGCGATGGCGAGGAGGCGGAACTGGCACAGGCGATGGACGAGTTCTACATGCCCCGTTTCTCCGGCGACCGCCTGCCACAGACCCGCACCGGCATCGCCATCTCGTTGGCTGAAAAGCTTGATACCCTGGTCGGAATCTTCGGCATCGGCCAGCGCCCCACTGGCGACAAGGACCCCTTTGCACTGCGGCGCGCCGCACTGGGTGCACTCCGCATCATACGTGAGCACTCACTCACGGTTTATCTCAGAGGCCTACTCGAGGCCGTTACCGAAACCATGGCAGATCGTTTGACCGAATCCGAAGTGGCTGATGCGGTCTACGCCTTCATGCTGGAACGGCTCAAGGGCATCTATCTCGAAGAGGGATACAGTGTCGACCTGTTCCAAGCCGTTGCCGAGGTGGCGCCCGAAACCATAGCCGATTTCGACCAGCGCATCCGTGCCATGAACGAATTCCGCAAGCTGCCTGAGGCCACCAGTCTTGCAGCTGCCAACAAGCGCATCCGCAATATCCTGAAGAAGAGTGCTGAGCCGTTACCGATGCGCGCCGATGCCTCCCTGTTTCAGGATCAGGCGGAACGGGATCTGCTGGCGAAACTGGATGAGCTGACACCACAGGCACAACCCCTGTTCGATCGGGGTGACTATGCGGAGGGGCTGCGTATCCTTGCCAGCCTGAAACAGCCGGTGGATGACTTCTTCGACCAGGTGATGGTCATGGCCGATGATGAACAACTACGCATCAACCGTTTAGCGCTGCTGTCACAGCTCGAGAACCAATTCCTCAGCGTCGCCGATATCTCGCTACTGCAGGAGAGCCCGGCATGACGGACAGCTATAGCGATATGCTGGCTGCGGTTCAGGCCTTCCACGACAAGCACCGATTCCGTGAAACCGGTGGCGAGGAGATGACCTACCGCATCGCCCTGATGGCCGAAGAGCTGGGTGAGATCTCCTCCTGTGTCACCAAAGGCAAGCCCAAGTCGGAACTGGCCGAAGAGGTGGCCGATCTCCTGATCCTGGTCATCGGTACCGCCATTGCACAGGATTTCGATCTCAATCAGGCCTTCTGGGAGAAGATGGAGAAGCTTGATGCCCGCACCTCGAGAATGATCAACGGGCGTATAAGGGTCTCCGAATTTCGCGGTATAGACGGTGAGTAAGCGCACACTATAATGAAACTCGTCATACTCGACAGGGATGGCGTCATCAATCAGGATTCCGACAACTACATCAAGTCGCCTGAGGAGTGGATACCCATTGAAGGCAGCCTCAATGCCATCGCACGTCTCAGTCGGGCGGGTTTTCGCATTTTCGTTGCCACCAATCAATCTGGCATCGCTCGTGGCTTCTTCAGCGTGGAGACACTGCATGCCATCCATCAAAAGATGCTTGCCGAGATTCAGCACCGGGGCGGCACTATCGACGCCATCCTGTTTTGTCCCCATGGTCCCGATGACGGATGTAACTGTCGTAAGCCCAAACCGGGGCTCTATCTGGAGATTGCCCGCCGCACCGGGCAATCACTCAAGGAGGTTCCAGTGATCGGCGATTCTTTCAGGGATCTTCAGGCTGCAGAGGCGGTCGAGGCACGACCTATCCTCGTGCGTACCGGAAAGGGAGAACGCACAATCCGTCAGCATGCGGACGAAATCGCACATATGATGGTTTATGATGACCTGGCAGGCGCGGTCGATATGCTGCTCATCGAGAACGGAGTACCGGCATGATCCTGATAAGATCGTCGCTCTATTTTGTCTACCTGGTCATCACCACCGTACTGGTCGCGGGCATCGGCAGTCTCATCGGGTGGGCCGTACCCAAAAGCAAGCTGCCGCTCATCGACAGTTTCTGGAGTCGCATCAATCTTTGGGGGCTATCCGCCATTTGCGGCCTCAACTTTCGGCTTCAAGGCGCTGAGAATATTCCCAAGGAGAGCTGCATCGTCTTGGCCAAACACCAGTCCGCCTGGGAGACCATCGCGCTGGTGAGTCTGATACCCGGTCGCAAGGCCTGGGTACTCAAACGTGAGCTGCTCTACATCCCTATCTTCGGCTGGATCATGTGGTACTACAAACCGATCGCCATCAATCGGAAATCCGGTCGCAAGGCCATCGACCAGATCATCGAGCAGGGTACGGAACGCCTCAACAGCGGCTGCAAGATCATCGTCTTCCCCGAAGGCACACGTGTGGCACCAGGTCACCGCAAGCGTTACGGTATCGGTGGCGCCATGTTGGCGGAGAAGACCGGGGCACCGGTACTGCCGGTAGCGCATAACGCCGGTGTTTTCTGGAGACGACGCGATCTGCGTAAATACCCGGGAACCATCGATGTGGTGTTCGGACCCTTGATTGAAACCAAGGGTCTCGACGCCAGTGAGATCAATGCTCGAGCCGAAGCCTGGATCGAAGCGACTGTGGAAGCCTTGCCATCCACAAAGGCAGATTAACTGTTGAGCTGTATGATTGTGAGTGCTCACTAACATAAATAGTTATATAAAACAGTTAGTTAAATACCAGTATACGGATTTTAACCCTCCACTCAGGGCACCTGACTTATCAGACATCGAGGTTCTCGACCGTCAACGCATGGGTCTCGATGAATTCCCTGCGCGGTTCGACCTGGTCACCCATGAGGGTGGCGAAGATCTGATCCGCGGACACTGCGTCCTCGATGCTCACCTGCAGAAGCCTGCGACTGTCCGCGTTCATGGTGGTCTCCCACAGCTGTTCCGGATTCATTTCGCCCAGTCCTTTATAACGCTGCACATGCTGGCCTTTCTTCGCATCTTCCATCAACCAGTCCAATGCCTGACGGAAACTGCTTACCGGCTGCTCCTTGTCATTGCGTTTCACATAGGCGTCTTCCGCCAAAAGATCGCTCAATTGACTGCCCAGCTCGCTGATCTTGCGGTACTCGACGCTGTTGAAGAAGTCGAAAGGAATCAGTCTCTCATTACCGATACCATGGATCTTTCGGGTCAGCAGGATACCCGCCTCGACGGTATCGCTCTCTCCAACGATCTCGAGGGAGCAGGACTCGGAAATACCCAGATCGGTATTGAGCCTACCCTCCAGTTCTTCGATCCAATGCTGCAGTGAATCCCTGTCCTCGATCAGTGACTCATTGAACTTGGGCATGTAAATCAATTTCTCCAGCATGAGTCCGTCATAACGCAGAGAGAGGCGACCTATACTCGCCATTACCGCCAGAAAGCTGCGGGATAGCGTCTCCAGACTCTCACCGGCCAGCGGTGGTGCATCGGCACTGACAAAGAGCGCGGCATTGTCGAGTGCGCTCTGCAGGAAATAGTTGTTCAGATCATGGTCGTCCTTTAGATACTGTTCCTGTTTACCTTTCTTTACCTTGTAAAGTGGCGGCTGGGCGATATAGATGTAGCCCCGATCGATCAGCTCCGGCATCTGACGATAGAAGAAAGTCAACAACAGTGTACGGATGTGCGCACCGTCCACATCCGCATCGGTCATGATGATAATACGGTGGTAGCGCAGCTTGTCCGGATTGAACTCCTCCCGACCGATACCGCATCCGAGGGCCGTGATCAGGGTCCCCACCTCCGCCGACGAGAGCATCTTATCGAAACGCGCTTTCTCCACATTGAGGATCTTACCCTTCAGCGGCAGAATCGCCTGATAGCGCCTGTCCCTACCCTGCTTCGCTGACCCGCCGGCGGAGTCACCCTCCACCAGATAGAGCTCGGACAGGGCCGGATCCTTCTCCTGGCAATCGGCGAGTTTACCGGGCAGTCCGGCGATATCGAGCGCACCCTTGCGCCGGGTCATCTCCCTGGCCTTTCTCGCGGCTTCCCGTGCCCTCGCCGCCTCGATCATTTTGCCGGCGATATTTTTTGCATCCGCCGGATTCTCCAACAGGAAGCTATTGAGGTGTTCCGACAGCAGGTTCTCCACCACACCCTTCACCTCTGAGGAGACCAGCTTGTCCTTGGTCTGAGAAGAAAACTTCGGATCGGGGACCTTGACGGAGAGCACAGCGGTGAGCCCCTCCCGGGCATCATCACCCGAGGTATTCACTTTCTGCTTTTTGGATAGGCCGGACTGCTCGATGTACTGGTTCAAGGTACGCGTCAAGGCGGCACGAAACCCTGCCAGGTGCGTACCACCATCCCGTTGCGGAATATTGTTGGTGTAACAGAAGATCGTCTCTTGATATGACTCATTCCACTGCATGGCGATTTCGACCGTGACACCATTCAGCTCACCGGAGAAACTGAAGACCTGCTCATGCAAGGGAGACTTGTTACGGTTGAGATGTTCGACAAAGGCCAGGATACCGCCCACATACTCGAACACATCTTCCCGTCCTGTGGCCTCCTCCTTCAGTATGATCTTGATACCGGAATTGAGGAAAGAGAGCTCCCTAAGGCGTTTGGCCAGGATATCGTAGTGAAATTCGATATTCGTAAAGGTCGCATCACTTGGCTTAAAGGTGACACTGGTACCACTCTTATCTGATTCACCCACGGCCACGAGGTCCGCCTGAGGGACACCGTGTTTATAGTGCTGCTCCCAGACTTTGCCCTGACGCCGGATCTTTAGTTTCAGCTCCTCAGACAAGGCATTCACAACAGAGACGCCAACCCCATGCAGACCACCCGACACCTTGTAGGAGTTATCGTCAAACTTACCACCCGCATGCAGTACGGTCATGATCACTTCAGCCGCCGACCTGCCCTCCTCAGGGTGCAGATCGACAGGAATTCCACGGCCGTTGTCACTGACAGTGACGCTCTGATCGGAATGGATGGTTACTCTGATCTCATTGCAATAACCTGCCAAGGCCTCATCGATAGAGTTGTCCACCACCTCGAAAACCATATGGTGCAACCCGGTACCATCATCGGTATCACCGATATACATACCTGGGCGCTTGCGGACAGCATCCAGTCCTTTGAGAACCTTGATATTCGAGGAATCGTAACTCATAGATTTTCCGGCTTTGGAGTGATCTGACTTGGATAGACAGACCATTATAACTCGTCAAGCCCTCGGCAGACGAATGGATTTCATTCAAAATCAATTACTGCGTCATCTGCCCCGTAAACACGCCATGTTCCACGTGGAACATAGAAACATCATCAGACCATTCACAATTTTCGAACTGTTCGGAATTGAGGCTGGTGATGAAAAGTTGATTGCCGGATTGATAGAGCAAGGTTGAGATCTGTTTTAATGTTCTGCTATCCAACTCTGAGGACAAGTCATCTAACAGGAATATTGGCTTCTTACCCCTGGTCTTCTCGAGGAGGTTAGCTTGTGACAGCATGGCAATAATAATCAGTACCTTCTGCTGACCCCGGGAGAGAAGTTGTTTTGACTCTACGCCATCGATTCTGAATATGATATCCGCCCTCTGGGGACCTACTGATGTGTAGCCTCGTTCCTTATCAAGAGGTTCCTTCTGCTTTAATAGTTCTTGGAGATCCTCTCCGTATTTCCAGCCTCGGTAGTAGCTGATTTCCAGACTCTTCAGAAAATCAATCTGGTTACTGAGCCTTAGCAGTTCCTGCTTCCAACGGTCGAAATACCTCGACTGTTGCTCAGTGACTATATTGGCATACTCAACCAGAGCCTTGTTCCATACAGAAAGATCAGAGGTATTCTTTCGTAGAGCATTGTTCCTCTGAACAAGTGACTTCGAGAAATTCCCCATCGCACTCTTGTAGAAGTGTTCCACGTGGAACACTCCCCAGTTGAGTATGCGTCTTCTGTGCTCTGGACCTTCATCGAGAAGTCTGTGAGAAAGCGGTGTGATGAGTACTAGTGGCAGAGCTGTCGCAAGAACTGAAAGCTTTTTTGTTATCTGCCCATCGAGCTTTATATGAGTATCCTTTCCCTTTCTGGTCAGACCGATTTTCAGTGCCTTTGAGAGTTCATCTTCCAATTGTGAAAAGATGGTTAGCTGCTCTTCTCCTCTTTGAATCGGACTCGTGTTATGCCCTGGGCGAAAGCTCTTTGCCCGTCCCAATAGGTAGATCGCTTCGAGAAGTGAGGTTTTACCCGCACCGTTGTGACCGGTGATCAGGTTAATATTTGAAGTGAATGAGAGATCAGCACGATTGATGTTTCTGAAGTGCTGTACTGTTAGTGATTTGAGAAACACTGTGCTAGATAAAAAAAGCCGGTGCAGGATACCCTACACCGGCCCGTCTTTCCGTTCTGGCCTAGATACGCATTGGCATGATGACATATTTACTCTCATCGTTACCCTTTCCGTACATGAGAGCACTGCTGTTTGAATCCTTTAGCTCTATGATCACTTCGTCTTCTTCTATAGCGCTAATGGCATCGATCAGGTAGCCGACGTTGAAGCCTATTTTCAGCTCTTCGCCCTGGTAGTTGATCTCGAGTTCCTCTTCGGCCTCCTCCTGTTCCGGATTATGGGCCTGGAGTTGTAAAAGATTGTTTTGGATACTGAAGCGTATTCCTCTGTACTTTTCATTCGAGAGTATTGATGCTCTGCTGAGTGACTGACGCAGACTACTTTTATCCGCATTGACCTCCTTGTCAGAGCCTGATGGCATAACGCGTTGGTACTCCGGGAATCTTCCGTCGATTAGTTTTGAGGTGAATACCGCCCCTTCGAGCAGGACTTTGATATAGCTGTTGCTGAGCTCTATCTTGATATCATCTTCCCGTTCCTTGAGTAGTCTTCCCAATTCGATGACTGCTTTTCTTGGCAGGATGACTTGAAGGTCTATATCCTTGCTGACTGTTCCATTGGACTGGCTCAGTGCCAGTCGGTGACCGTCTGTAGCAACCGTGCGTATATCCCCCTTACTTATCTCAAGCAGCATACCATTCAGGTAGTAGCGCACATCCTGTTGAGCCATCGCGAATTGAGTCTTCTCTATAAGTCTTTTGAAGAGCGCCTCATTGACTGATAGTACAACATTGCTGGGAGTCGGCTCGATGACTGGATAGTCTTGTGCAGGAAGGACACCAAGCGTGAAACGACTGCGTCCCGACTGCAGTTTGGCTTTGTCTCCATCGATGTCGAGATTGATGACTGCCCCCTCAGGTAGCGCTTTCGTGATGTCGAGGAGCTTGCGTGCAGGTACTGTGAAGTCGACTTCTCCTTCACAGGTGGCACTTGCTTGAGTTTTGAGTTCGACCTCAAGGTCGGTTGCTGTCATCTGCAGTCCATTGCTACCGGCATTGATCAATATGTTCGCAAGAATCGGTAAGGTCTGGCGTCTCTCCACGACACCAGCAATCTGCTGGAGTGGTTCGAGCAAGTTTTCCCTATCGGTGACTATCTTCATGTTATCCACTCGGCCTTCTTATTAAATTCTGTTTAAAGACTTATCTGTTGTTATTATTACTGGCATGCTGTTTAGCCCTATTTTTCAGTAACTCTTTGATTTTTATGTTTTTTATTGAATACAAAGCTGTGAGTTGCGTGCTTGCCTGCCTGCCAGCTTCCTGTTGATCGTCTGTGGACAGATCGACATCTGGATATTAACTGATTTTTTATACAATTTATCCACATCAACTGCTGAGTGTTCTCAACAGGTTCGAGTAATCTTCGGCGATGCGTGCATCACTGTCACGCAACTCCTTCACCTTTCGTGTGGCGTGGATGACCGTGGTATGGTCGCGTCCACCAAAGGCGTTGCCGATTTCGGGAAGACTGTGGTTCGTAAGTTCCTTGGCCAGGGTCATGGCGATCTGACGCGGTCTTGCGATAGAGCGGCTGCGCTTGGCGGAGGTCAGATCAGAGGTGCGGATCTGAAAGTACTCGGCAACCGTCTTCTGAATATTCTCGATCGTGACCTGCTTGTCATGGGCGGCGATCATGTCGCGTAGCGCGTTCTTCGCGAAATCGAGATTGATCTCCTTGCCGGTGAAGGTGGCGTTGGCGATGACCCGACGCAAGGCCCCTTCCAGTTCACGAATATTGGAACGGATACGCTTACCCATGAAGAAGGCGACCTCACTGGGCAGTTCCGCGTTCAACTGTAGCGCCTTGCTCTGAAGAATAGCGACACGGGTCTCCAGGTCCGGAGGTTCGATGGCTACGGTCAGCCCCCAGCCGAAGCGTGATTTCAGTCGCTCCTCGAGACCCGAAACCTCTTTAGGAAACCGATCACTGGAGAGGATGATTTGCTGTTGTGATTCGAACAGGGCGTTGAAGGTGTGGAAAAACTCCTCCTGTGACCGCTCCTTGCCGGCAAAGAACTGGATGTCATCGATCAGCAGTGCGTTGACCGATCGGTACTTCTTTTTGAACTGCTCGATGGTGTTGTGCTGAAGTGCCTTGACCATCTCGGCGACGAAACGCTCGGAATGAAGGTAGACCACGCGCGCCTGGGGATTCTTCTTCAGCATCATGTTGCCGACCGCATGCATGAGGTGGGTCTTTCCGAGGCCCACGCCGCCGTAAATGAAGAGTGGGTTATAGGCCTTGCCGGGATTCGCGCCGATCTGCATCGAGGCGGCGCGAGCCAATTGATTCGACTTGCCTTCTACGAAGGTATCGAAAACGAAACTGGGATTGAGGTTGCTCTCGATCGGAGCTTGGCGCTCTGCTCCTCCAGCATAGAGGCTGGGAGCGGCTTCCGGTTTGAGCAGCGGTTTTGGCTTTTTGCGGCTGCCAATCTCCACGCTGACCTGCGGAGACTGTTCTGGACAGAGATTGAGCAGCAGGGTCTGAATAGTCTCCAGATAGTTGTTCTTCACCCAATCGAGTACGAATCGATTGGGCGCCAACAGCTTGAGTTCTTGGGGTTCTTCGACGACTTGCAGCGGACGTATCCAGGTATTGAACTGCTGTGCCGGCAGCTCCTGTTCCAGTTGTTCCGCACAGCGTTGCCAAAGATCCAAGATTACTCTCCTAGCTGACTCGTATGTCTGGTATTCGATCGTTCGGCTATCAGGGGCGACAGCGAAGACAGGAGCCGCCCCGGAATGGGGAGCGGGACCGACAAGTCTACTCTCGCAGAAGCAGGTTATCCACAGTTTCCGAGCATTACCCGAGTCGTTTTGATAGGCATGACTCTATTGACAGGAGATGCCCTGAACGACTACTCTACGCCTCTTTTTTCGACGTGAATCTCAACGGATTCCACCGAGCTAGATCTACCGGTAGAGAGTTATGAAAAGAACGTTTCAACCCAGCAATCTGAAAAGGGCGCGTACCCACGGTTTTCGTGCACGCATGGCCACCCGCAATGGTCGCAAGGTCATCAAGTCGCGACGCGCCAAGGGCCGCGCACGGCTGGCGCTCTGATCGACGGGCTTGCCCAACGAGACGGGGGCCAGATTTCCCCGAGAACGAAGGTTAGTGAAACCCGACGAGTACCGTCGGGTTTTTAGCGATGGTGTCAGATCCGTCGATGACATTTTCCTGGTTCTTGCAAGGCAGAATGGTTTGCCCCGAGCAAGATTGGGTTTGGCTGTATCGAAGAAGAACACCCGTCGTGCCGTCGATCGCAACCGGATCAAGCGAGTGATCCGCGAGAGTTTTCGCATTCACCAGCATCAGCTTGCGGGTCTCGATCTGGTGGTGGTCACCCGGCAGGGAATCGGCCGTACCGATAACGCCGGTCGGTTCGAATCGTTGCGTCAACATTGGCTGAGAGTGGCTGAACGATGCGTTCTCTAGTGATCTTTCTGATCAAAGCCTATCAGACAGTACTGAGCCCCTTCGTCGGACAGCACTGTCGTTTCTATCCGAGTTGCTCCGCCTATGCCGTGGAAGCGGTTGAAAAGCACGGAGCTCTTCGAGGGCTGTGGCTCTCGATCCGGCGTCTCTCGCGCTGTCATCCCTGGCATGAGGGCGGCGTGGATCCTGTACCCGAACCTACTAAAAAGCAGTTACATGGATAACATACGACTGATTCTCTTCTTCACCCTGGCCTTTCTGGGGCTGATGATCTACCAAGCCTGGCAACAGGATTACGTCACCCCGGCCAAGAGCACCAGCGAGACGACTCAGACAGCCGCCACCACGCCCGATATCCAATCGGCCGGAGTGCCGAATGCGGATGTCAACGCCGAAGTACCGTCCGTCTCGAGCGAAGTCCCGCAGGCTGGCAGCAAGACGGCGACTGTGAAAACGGATGTGGAACGCATTACGGCGGAAACCGATCTTCTGAAACTGGAGATCTCCACTCAGGGCGGTACCGTGCTGAGTGCTTTCCTGCAGGATTATCCGGTCTCGCTCGATAACCCGGAAGACAAGGTCGAACTGCTGTCTCCCGATTCCCCGAACATCTATATCGCCCAGTCCGGACTGATCGGCAGCGAAAAGGGCAAGGCGCCCTCCCATGAAGCCCGCTTCACGGCCGAGAAAACACACTACACCCTGGCCGACGGGAAGGATACGATCGACATCCCCCTGCAGTGGAAGAGCGACAACGGCGTCACCGTTACCAAGCATATCCTGCTGCACCGTGGCAGCTATCTGCTCGATGTCCGTCATGAGGTCGACAACCAGTCAGGCACCAACTGGGCGGCACGCGACTACGGTCAGCTGCAGCGTACCGAACCGCAGAGCAAGTCATCCGGCTTCACCACTTACACCTACACCGGTGGCGTCATCTACAACCCCACCGACAAGTACGACAAGATCGATTTCGAGGAAATGGCCAAGAAGAGCCTCAGTATCGATTCGGATCGGGGCTGGCTGGCGATGATCCAGCACTATTTCCTCAGCGCTTGGATTCCGCCCAGCGAGCAGGTCGAGCACTACTACACCAATGCACTGTCCGGTGGAAAATATCTCCTCGGCAGCTACTCTCCCGTGGTCACCGTGGCGCCGGGTGAACAGAAGGTGCTCTCCCGCCAGCTCTACATCGGACCCAAACTGCAGGACAAACTGGAAACCATTGCCGAGGGACTCGAACTGACCGTCGATTACGGTTGGCTGACGGTGATCGCCAAACCGATCTTCTGGCTGCTCGAGACCATCCACGAATTCGTCGGCAACTGGGGCTGGTCGATCATCATTCTGACCCTGCTGATCAAGGCGGCCTTCTACAAGCTCTCCGAAACCAGCTACAAATCCATGGCCAACATGCGCAAGATGACGCCGCGTCTGCAGGCCTTGCGCGACCGTTACGGCGATGACAAGCAGCGGCTGAATCAGGCCATGATGGAGATGTACAAGAAAGAGAAGATCAATCCGCTGGGCGGCTGTCTGCCGATCCTGGTGCAGATCCCCGTCTTCATCGCCCTCTACTGGGTGCTGCTGGAGACGGTCGAGATGCGACAGGCGCCCTGGATCCTGTGGATTCATAGTCTCTCCGACAAAGACCCCTACTTCATCCTGCCTCTGATCATGGGCGTCTCCATGTTCGTGCAGCAGAAACTGAATCCGGCGCCGCCCGATCCGATGCAGGCCAAGATCATGATGTCGCTGCCTTTCGTCTTCACCGTCTTCTTCGCCTTCTTCCCGGCGGGTCTGGTGCTCTACTGGGTGGTTAACAACATCGTCTCCATCCTTCAGCAGTGGTACATCACGCGCAAGATCGAGAGGATGGCCGGCTGACGACCTTCCGCTATCGCGATGTCGTCAACTGACACCATCGCCGCCATCGCGACACCGCCGGGCCGCGGCGGTGTCGGCATCGTTCGTATCAGCGGTGCCAAGTGCGCATCGATCGCCGAAGCGGTCATCGGTTCCCTGCCTCCTCCGCGCTTGGCCCGTTTTTGCGCCTTCAGGGAGGATACCGATGAAGTCATCGATGAAGGTATCGCACTGTTCTTCCCGGCTCCCCACTCGTTCACGGGCGAGGATGTACTGGAGTTGCAGGGACACGGTGGTCCGGTCGTCATGGACCTGCTGCTGCAGCGTTGCCTGCGATTGGGCGCACGTCTGGCGCAGCCCGGCGAATTCAGTCAACGCGCCTTTCTCAACGACAAACTCGACCTGGTGCAGGCCGAGGCCGTCGCCGATCTGATCGATGCCGAGTCTGCCGCCGCCGCCCGACTGGCGAGTCGCACCTTGCAGGGACAGTTCTCCAGGGCCATCGATCAGCTGGTGGAGCGGTTGATTCAGTTGCGCCTGTACGTGGAGTCGGACATCGACTTTCCGGAAGAGGAGATCGATTTCCTGAGCGATGGGAAAGTAAGCGCTGACTTACTGTCCATTATCGATGATACGCGGGATTTGCTTCAGAGCGCCCACACCGGACGCCTGCTCAGGGACGGTATGACCCTGGTTATCGCCGGACGACCCAACGCAGGCAAATCGAGCCTGCTGAACGCACTGGCCGGTTACGAGTCGGCGATCGTCACCGAGGTGCCCGGGACCACACGCGATATCCTGCGTGAACGCATCAGCATCGATGGCCTGCCGCTACATATCGTCGATACCGCGGGATTGCGAGAGAGCGAGGATCCGGTGGAGATGGAGGGCATCCGCCGTGCGCGGGCGCAGATCGAGCAGGCCGACCGCATCCTCTGGGTGTTCGATGACCAGGCCGATCCATCACACCTGACGCTCGATAGAAGCAAGCTCCCGACGAAGGTTCCGCTGACGCTGGTGCGCAACAAGATCGACCTCAGCGGCCGGGCTCCGGTTGTGAGCGAAACCGCTGCGGGCGTGGAGGTCTCGATCGCCGCCCGCGACGGGCTCGGCCTGCCGCTGTTGATCGACCACCTCAAGGCCTGTGTCGGTTATCATGATCCGGGGGAGGGTGAGTTCATTGCCCGACGCAGGCATCTGGACGCACTGCAGCGGTCGTTGGACAGTCTGGATCAGGGTCTCGCCGCATTGGAGCAGCAGCGGGCCGGTGAGCTGCTGGCGGAGGACCTGCGTCTGGCCCAGCAGGCCTTGTCGGAGATCACGGGCGAATTCACCGCGGATGATCTGCTGGGGCGCATCTTCGCCACCTTCTGTATAGGCAAATAGACAAAAACTTGATCCGGCACATTGCAGCCGTGGCGCAGTCAGGGCGTTATGTGTTGGAATAGGAAAAACAGTCCGAAGGAGACCGACATGCTGGGTGAATCTCACGATCTGCTGCACGAATTTCCGGAGTACGCTGAAAAGATTTCCGAGTTGCGCGAGAACAACCAGGTTTTTCATAACCTGATGGATGAATACGATTGGCTCGATGCGCACGTGCGCAGCCTGGAAGAGGTTAACTCGCCGATCTCCGATTTTCACATGGAAGAGCTGAAAAAGCGCCGTCTGCTGTTGAAGGACAGGCTCTACGCTATCCTGCACGACTGATTCGGCGGGGCCGAAACCTTTTCACCCGATCGGAAAAGCTTCGCCACTGCGATGGGGTCTGCCTGTTTCCATAGCGCAGGCCGATATAGAGTCGAGTAATCTCCTGAATCTGCGGCGCCAGATCGGGTCGTTGTCGGCAGCTGCGTATGGAGAAGTCGAGCGGGCCTTCATGCGCTGTGCGGGGCAAACCGATAGCAGCCATGCGCTGGCAGAAAAGCCGATAGCATCGAACCACCGGCGGAGTTTTCATCTCGCCCTGTCTAATAAGACGCAGTCCAATCAGTGTCAGCACACCGAAAACCAGGCCGATTGTGATTGCCGTCCAAGCTCCTCCAAACAGGAAGTCGAGGCCAAACTCCCGCATCAGGCTGAATTGCTGGTCCCGGCTGTATCCCAGCACCCACATCCGCCAATTGATCTCGGCGGCATCGAGCAACATCGCCACGTTGTCGAGTGTCGTACCGAGCCAGCCTTCCCCAATGATCTTGAAGCGTACGGGTTCACCGATCGATCCCAGTCCCGGTTGGATCGCGCTGCGTATACGCTCGGGAGCGACAGCGGCGGTGGGATCGACGCGCACCCAGCCCTGCTGCTCGCTCCAAACTTCGCTCCAGGCATGCGCGTCATAGTTTCTGATGGTGTAGTAGTCACCGAGCCGGTTGTATTCGCCGCCCTGGTAACCGATCACCATGCGGGCCGGGATACCGGCCACACGCATCAACTGGGTAAAGGCGGAGGCATAGTGCTCGCAGAAGCCTTCCCGGGATTCGAACAGGAACTGTTCCACCGGGTTGTTGGGGTAGGTGGGAGGATTGAGGGTGTAGATGAAAGGTTGTTCGTGAAAGTAGGCGAGTGCTTTGTGAACGATGGTCTGTACATCCGCCCCTCCTGCTTGCCATGACTCGACCAGTTTGCGCTGGCGTGGCGTGACGGTATCTCCCAGCTGCAGGGCGCGCCGTAGCTGAGAGGGGGGAGATGATTGTATATGGTAGTTAATGTGGGAGAGCGCTTCGTACTGTTTGGGCTGAGTGACCGGTACGGAGGCACGAAGCAGAAAATCCGCTGTCAGTGTGGCATTGCTGGAACGGCTGACTGGTAGATCCAGGGCGTAGAGCCAACGTTGACGATGCGGCTCCAGGAAAACCCGATAGGCAATCGGTTCATCACCAGGTTTCAGTGCTTGATCGGCAGCCTCCAGAGGCGGCTCCTTGCGCGTAAACCAGCTGTAGCCATCGGTGTCCCACATCACCAATGCTCGCCAGTAACGGCTCTCCCGGGGGGGAACCTTGTCTTTGAAGCTGACGCGAAACGCCACCTCCGAGGACTGGATCAGCTGACTGATGGTACCCGGGCTGACCCGTTCACTGAGACCGGTGCGGGCGCCGGCATCGACACCGACATACCATAGGGGATGGGTCAGACGTGGAAACAGGACAAACAGAATCAGTGCAATCGGTAGTGCCTGCAGACAGATCCAGAAGGTCCTGCGATAGGGCTCGAAAAAGTGTCTGGCAGGCGTTACGCGATGAATCGCCAGCAGCAGCGATGTATGACCGATCAGTATCGTCAGCAGATAGATGAGCAGAACAAAGGATTGGTTGAACAGAAATTGGGTAACGATGACGAAATAGGCGATAAAGACGGTAACGGTGAGATCCCGCCGTTTTCTCACTTCGAGGGTCTTCAATACCAACATCGCTGAGAGCAGGGAGACGCCGGCATCGCGGCCGAGCAGTGTCTGATGCTGGGAATAGATCAGCAGCACGCCGAGGAAGGTGACCAGTGCCAGCAGCCAACGGCCGGGTTGCAGTCGTGGCAGGCTGAGACTTGCCAAACGCCAGCCCAGGGCGGCGAACAGAAACAGACTGACCACGAGAGGCAGATGAGGTACGTGCGGCAGCAGTACCAGGCCGGTGAGCAGATAGAGCTGCAGTTGTAGATTTGGAGTGAGGGATTGGTCGGTGGTTGCCTTCATTCCGTCCGCCCATAAAGTGCCAGTGCGGCCAGACAGCGATGCTTGTGCTGCTCGCCCTGTCCCGCTTCGATATCGATCCCGGGTAAACGCAGGCTATAGGAGAGTGAATCCCCTTCGGCCTGCAGGATGAAACGGCACAGCAGACTCAGTCGCAGTTCCGTATCCACGGGCGGCAGCAGTTCCCAATCGAGCGCCACGCGTTCGGTGCGATCACCGCCAAACTGTTTGCTGAGCAGGCCGCGTTTGCGGGCATAGGCCTTCCAATCGATATGACGTGGTGAGTCTCCCTGACGGTAACCACGCAATCCGACGAAGTCGTCCGCGCCGACCCCCCGGTCCCCATCGTCACTGGCGGTGTAGCTGGCAGCCAGCGGCGGGGTTCCGATCCTGGCGGGTTGCGGATAGACCAGACAGTTGAGGTCGAGCTCGGCATAGCTCCAGGCTCGAAACAGGCCCAGAGGGTAGATGGTCTGCAGAGTGACTTCCGGCAGTTTCAGCAGACCGCGGCGTTGGGTGGGCAGCGACAGGTGCAGGAGCCTTGTCTCGCTAGCCGGCAGATCAGTCGATTCGCCCCTGAGCCGCTTGTGCCGCAGTGTGAGCCCGAAGCGCTCGAGACGGGAATGATTGCTGATACGGACCTGAAACACCGCATCCTGACCGGCGAAGACCGGTGCCACTTGGGCGGCTCGCAGGGTAATGCCCAGCAAATTGCGCCAGGTGTGGAGTATGGTGGAAAGCCAGACGCCGGCGAGGAGAAAGGTGACCAGATGACCCAGGTTACTGCCGTAGTTGATCGAACCGGCCAGCATCAGTACCAGCACCAGTGCAAGCAACAGGCCCTGGCGGGTCGGAATGATATAGAGGCTGCGTGGCCGAATTACCGCGCCGCCATGCCCGTCCTGCCGGGCCTGGCGACGAAAGCGCAACAGACGTGCGGGGAGGGAGAGAGATGCCATGGTCAGGGAATGGGTACCGTTTCGAGCAGGCGATCGACCAGTCCACCTCCACCCTCGCCGACGATCTCACCGGCCGGTTGCAGCCGATGGCCCACGGTGGCCGGGAGTATGGCCTGCAGGTCCTCCGGCAACACCTGGGGGCGCCCCTCGATCAGGGCCCAGGCCTTGGCGCTCTGCAGTATGGCAAGCCCCGCCCGTGGCGAAAGACCGTGCTGGTAGTCGGGTGAGTGACGGGTATGTTCAAGGATGTCCTGGCAGTAGTCGAGCAGGGCGTCGGCCACGTGGATGGCGTTCACCTGCTGCTGCAACCGGTTCAGTTGTTCCGGCGTCAGCGCCACCGGCAGGCGTTGTAGCATGCTGCGCCGGTCCTCGCCGGTGAGCAGGCCGCGTTCGGCGCCGCGCTCCGGATAACCGATATGGATACGCATGAGAAAGCGATCGAGCTGAGACTCCGGCAGCGGAAAGGTACCGATCTGATGCAGTGGATTCTGCGTCGCGATGACGAAGAACGGCTCCGGCAGCCCATGCGTAATGCCGTCGGCGGTCACCTGTCGCTCCTCCATCGCTTCCAGCAGGGCGCTCTGCGCCTTGGGCGTGGCACGGTTGATCTCGTCTGCCAGCACCAGCTGAGCGAACAGGGGACCGGGGTGGAACTGGAAGCGCTGCTCCTCCTGCTGGAAGATGGAGACGCCGATGATGTCGGAGGGGAGCAGGTCGCTGGTGAACTGAATACGCTGGTAGTGCAGGCCCAGCAGATGGGCCAGGGTGTGGGCCAGGGTGGTCTTGCCGACACCGGGCAGATCCTCGATCAGCAGATGGCCCCGGGCCAGCAGGCAGGCGAGAGAGAGTTTGATGACCCGGGTCTTGCCGAGCAGAATCTCTCCGGCGGCATCGATGATTCGCTTCAATTCGGTATGCATACTGCGCGTTCTCCAGCCTGACCCCGGTACCTCATATCGGCTAAACTAGCCGCTGTTTGAGTCCTTTACACCAGACTTCCATTATGTTTTTTGAAGACAACTTTGATGTCATCGTGGTAGGCGGCGGCCATGCCGGCACCGAAGCCGCCTTGGCGGCGGCGCGCATGGGCGCGCGCACGCTGCTGCTGAGCCACAACATCGAAACCCTGGGGCAGATGAGCTGCAATCCAGCCATCGGCGGCATCGGCAAAGGCCATCTGGTGAAAGAGATCGACGCCCTTGGCGGTATCATGGCACAGGGCGCCGACCGGGGGGGCATCCAGTTTCGCATTCTCAATTCGCGCAAGGGACCGGCGGTACGCGCCACCCGGGCCCAGGCCGATCGCATCCGCTACAAGGCGGCGATCCGTCACGCGCTGGAGAACCAGCCCAACCTGCAACTGTTCCAACAGGCGGTGGACGACCTGCTGGTGGAGGGCGAGCGGGTCACCGGAGTGGTCACCCAGATGGGGCTCAAGTTCCGCGCCCGCGCCGTGGTGCTGACGGTGGGGACCTTTCTCGGTGGTCGCATCCACATCGGTCTCAGCAACTACGAGGGCGGCCGCGCCGGCGATCCGCCGTCGAACGCGCTGTCCAAGCGGCTGCGCGAACTCCCCTTCCGCGTCGAGCGGTTGAAGACCGGCACCCCGCCGCGCATCGACGGTCGCAGCATCGACTACAGTCGACTGGCCGAGCAGCCCGGCGACCAGCCGACGCCGGTCTTCTCCTTTCTCGGGCGACGCGAGGAGCATCCGCCCCAGGTCAGCTGCCACATCACCCATACCAACGAGCAGACGCACGAGATCATCCGTGGCGGACTTTCCCGCTCCCCTATGTACACCGGTGTCATCGAGGGAGTGGGTCCGCGCTACTGCCCCTCGATCGAGGACAAGATCGTGCGCTTCGCCGAAAAGGCCTCGCACCAGATCTTCATCGAGCCCGAGGGGCTGGATACCCACGAGGTCTACCCCAACGGTATCTCCACCAGCCTGCCGTTCGATATCCAGTACGCCCTGGTGCGCTCCATGAAGGGTTTCGAACAGGCCCACATCACTCGGCCCGGTTACGCCATCGAGTACGACTACTTCGATCCCCGTGACCTGAAGGCCTCGCTGGAGACCCGCTATATCCAGGGGCTCTTCTTCGCCGGACAGATCAACGGCACCACCGGCTACGAGGAGGCCGCCGCCCAGGGTCTGCTGGCCGGGCTGAACGCGGTGCGCTACAGCCGTGAGCAGGAGGCCTGGTGTCCGCGACGGGACCAGGCCTACCTCGGTGTCCTGGTCGACGACCTGATCACCCGCGGCACCCTGGAGCCCTACCGCATGTTCACCAGCCGGGCCGAGTACCGCCTGCTGCTGCGGGAGGACAACGCCGACCTGCGCCTGACCGAAGTCGGCCGCGAGCTGGGACTGGTGGACGATCGGCGCTGGCAGGCCTTCAGCCAAAAGCGCGAAGCCATCGCGCGGGAGCAGCAACGCCTTGGCGCCATCTGGCTGCGGCCCGACGACGTGCCGGCGGAGCTGGCCGACAGCCTCGGCGGGCCGCTGTCGAAGGAAGCCAATGCGCTGCAGCTGCTGGCGCGGCCCAATGTGACCTATCGGGATCTGAGCCGCCTGCCGCGCCTGGCGCCGGGGGTCGAGGAGCCCCAGGTGGTGGAACAGCTGGAGGTGCAGGCAAAGTATGCCGGATATATCGAGCGCCAGCGTGACGAGATCGAAAAGCATCGCGCCAGCGAGGCGGTGGTGCTGCCGCCCGATCTCGATTACGCCGGGGTGCGCGGCCTCTCCTCGGAGGTGCGGGAGAAGTTCCAGCGCCATCGTCCGCAGACCCTGGGACAGGCCAGCCGCATTCCCGGGGTGACGCCGGCCGCCATCTCCCTGCTGCTGATCCATCTGAAAAAGCGTTCCGCCTGATGAGCAACGGCTTCGACCAGGCGGCCTGCCGGGAACGGCTGACACAGGGCGTGCGACAACTCGGCCTGAGCCTGGACGAGACCCGGGAGCGGTTGCTGCTGCAGTTCCTGGCCCTGCTGGTGAAGTGGAACCGGGCCTACAATCTGACCGCGGTCCGGGATCCGCTGGAGATGGTCGGCCGCCACCTGCTCGACAGCCTGGCGGTGCTGCCCCACCTGGTCGGCGGTCGCTGTCTCGACATGGGTACCGGGGCGGGTCTGCCGGGCATTCCGCTGGCCATCATGCGGCCGGACATGAGCTTCGTGCTGCTCGACAGCAACGGCAAGAAGATCCGTTTCGTGCGCCAGGCCGTGCTGGAGCTGGGGCTCGGCAACGTGAGGGTGGAGCAGCAGCGGCTGGAAGCCTACCATCCGGAGCAGGGGTTCGATGTCCTCACCGCGCGCGCCTTTACCTCGCTGCCCCGCATGCTCGAGCTGGCGGATCACCTGCGTCGCCCGGGGACGGTACTGCTGGCAATGAAGGCGGAGCAGGCGGAGACGGAGCAGGCAGCCCTCGGCCAAGCGTACGATTCCCACGTGATCGACCTCGATGTCCCCTTCGTGCAGGGCACTCGCTGTCTGATCGCGGTGACCTGGCGAGGAGTTCTGGTGGGGGGGGGGGAGGAGACCCCC
>JBNKYJ010000099.1:0-17669 GCA_050300835.1 Sedimenticolaceae bacterium | reverse complement strand
TCGTAGATGATGCTGTAGTAGCGCATGTCGAGGCCCTGCTCCTCCACCACCCGGCGGGCGCCCGCGTCGGCGCGCACGTTGAAGCCGATGATGATGGCGTTGGAGGTCACCGCCAGGTTGGCGTCGGACTCGTTGATACCGCCGACACCGGAGGCCACCACCCGTACCTTCACCTCGTCGGTGGAGGTCTTCACCAGTGACTCTTTTAGCGCCTCGACGGAGCCCTGCACGTCGGCCTTGACGATGATGTTGAGGTTCTGCACCTCGCCCTCGGTCATCTGGGTGAACATTTCGTCCAGCTTGGCCGCCTTCTGCGCCGCCAGGCGGGTATCGCGCTGCTTGTCGCGGCGCAGCTCGGCGATCTCCCGGGCGCGCCGCTCGTCGCTCACCGCACGCACGTCGTCACCCGCCTCCGGCGTGCCGGAGAGGCCCAGCACCACCACCGGGATGGAGGGTCCGGCACTCTTGATGGAGTGGCCATTCTCGTCGAACATGGCGCGCACGCGACCATACTCCTGGCCGGAAACGATCATGTCGCCCCGGTTCAGGGTACCCGACTGCACCAGCACGGTGGCCACGGGACCGCGTCCCTTGTCGAGAGAGGACTCCACGATAGAACCGGTGGCCGGTCCATTCTCGACCGCCTTCAGCTCCAGCACCTCGGCCTGCAACAGGATGGCATCGAGCAGCTCGTCGATGCCCTGGCCGGTCTTGGCGGAGACGCGCACGAACATGGTGTCGCCACCCCAATCCTCGGGGATGACCTCCTCCTGGGACAGCTCCTGGATCACCCGATCGGGATTGGCGTCCTCCTTGTCGATCTTGTTGATGGCCACGATCAGCGGCACTCCGGCCGCCTTGGCGTGCTGGATCGCCTCCTTGGTCTGCGGCATGACGCCGTCATCGGCGGCCACCACCAGGATGACGATATCGGTGACCTTGGCGCCGCGGGCGCGCATCGCCGTGAAGGCGGCGTGGCCCGGGGTATCGAGAAAGGAGACCGTGCCCTTGTCGGTGTCCACGTGATAGGCGCCGATATGCTGGGTGATGCCGCCCGCCTCGCCGGCCGCCACGCGGCTGGCCCGGATATAATCGAGCAGGGAGGTCTTGCCGTGATCGACGTGTCCCATGATGGTGACCACCGGCGGACGCTGTTCCAGTTCGCCCTCGGCCTGGGCCTGGTCCTCGCTGCTGAGCAGTTCCGCCTCGACGTCCTCCTCGCGCTGTTCGACCGGGATATGGCCCATCTCCTCGACTACCAGCACCGCGGTATCGCGATCCAGCATCTGGTTGATGGTCACCATCATGCCCATCTTCATCAGCACCTTGATCACCTCGGCGGCCTTGATGCTCATGCGCTGTGCCAGGTCGGCCACGGTAATGCTTTCGGGCACCTTCACCTCATGCACCACCGGCGCGGTCGGCTTCTGGAACCCGTGCTGGGTCTCGGCTGCCGGCGCTGCGGCAGGTTTGCGCTTGGAGGGCTTCTTCTTGCGCTTGCCGCGCAACTCCTCAGAGACATGCAGCTCTTTGCGTTCGAAGCGCTCCTCGCCCTCGAGCTCCTTCTCGTCGCGCTTCTCCTTGCGGCCCTTGCGATGACGGCCAGCCTCAGTCTTCGCAGCAGGTTTCTCAGCCGTGGCCTCTTGTGGCTTCTCGGTGGCGGCAGCCGCCTCCTCCACCAGGCGCTTGGCCTCTTCCTCGGCCTTGCGCTTGGCCTCTTCCTCTTCCGCCCGCTTGGCCGCCTCGGCCGCCTTGCGTGCCTCGACCTCGGCCTCGAAAGCCGCCTTCTGCTTGGCTTGCTCCTCCAGCGCCTTACGCGCCTCTTCGGCCTCTTTGGTACGACCCTCGTCGCTCTCGACCGCGGTGCGCTTCACGTAGGTGCGTTTCTTACGGACCTCGACGCTGACCGTTTTCGCTGCAGCGGGCGCCGAGCGGCTGAGTGTGCCGCGCCCGCCAGCGCTGGGCTGGCGCAGCTCGCTGACCGTCTTGCGTCGCAGCGTTACCTTGCTCGGCGCGGAGATGCCGGCGGTCTTCTTCTTGCCGTGACTCTCGCGCAGATGCTGCAGCAACTTACTCTTCTCTTCGTCGGAGATGGTGTCCTCGGGGTCTTTAGCCTGGATCCCGGCATCAGCCAACTGTTCCATCAACCGATCGGCAGGAATGCCTACGACTTTTGCAAGTTGTGCTACCGTTACTTCACTCATACATCAGGCCTCTCGAGTTTGCCTTATCCACCGTATCTCTCTCAGTGCCGACGCCACTGTCGGCCCCTCCCCTGCAAAGTGTCCTACTCCGCCTCTTCGAACCAGGGCGCACGGGCGGTCATGATCAGCTCACCGGCACGCTCCTCGTCCATGCCATCGATCTCCATCAGGTCGTCGATGGACTGCTCGGCGAGATCCTCCATGGTCACCACCCCCTTGCCGGCCAGGGTGAAGGCGAGACGCTCGTCCATACCTTCCATATTGAGCAGGTCCTCGGCCGGTTCGCGGAAGGCCTCCTCGTTGGCGATGGCGCGGGTGAGCAGGAAGTCCTTGGCCCGGTTACGCAGCTCGTTGACCAGATCCTCGTCGAATTCCTCGATCGTCATCAGTTCTTCGAGCGGCACGTAGGCCACCTCATCCACCGTGGTGAAGCCTTCCTGAACCAGAATGGCCGCCACGTCCTCGTCCACATCCAGCTGCTCCATGAAAGATTCCATGAAGCCACGGGCCTCGGCCTCGTTCTTCTCCGCCGCCTGGGCCTCGTCCATCACGTTCAGCTCCCAGCCGGTCAGCTGACTGGCCAGACGCACGTTCTGACCGCCACGGCCGATGGCCTGGGAAAGGTTCTCCTCGCTCACCGCCACGTCCATGGCGTGGGTGTCCTCATCGACCACGATGGAGACCACGTCAGCCGGCGACATGGCGTTGATCACGTACTGGGCAGGATTCTCGTTCCACAGAATAATGTCGACCCGCTCCCCGTTGAGTTCGTTGGAGACCGCCTGCACACGGGAACCACGCATGCCGACGCAGGCCCCGACCGGATCGATGCGCTGATCCAGCGCCTTCACCGCAATTTTGGCGCGCAGGCCGGGATCGCGCGCCGCTCCGCGGATATCGATCAGGCCCTCGCCCACTTCCGGCACCTCCAGCTTGAACAGCTCGATCAGCAGATCCGGCAGGGTGCGGCTGATGAACAGCTGGGGTCCACGCGGTTCCGAGCGTACCTCGTAGAGATAGCCGCGCAACCGGTCGCCAACGCGTACCGACTCCTTCGGAATCATGTGTTCGCGACCGATGAAACCTTCGGCATTCCCGCCCAGGTCGAGAAAGATGTTGCCGCGGTCAATGCGCTTGACCACGCCGGTGACCAGCTCGCCCTCGCGGCCGCGAAAGGCTTCCACCACCTTGGCCCGCTCAGCCTCGCGCACCTTCTGCACGATGACCTGTTTGGCGGCCTGGGCGGCGATACGCCCGAACTCGATCGACTCGATGGGTTCCTCGACGAAATCGCCAACCTGAATATCGGAATTCTCCTCCCGCGCCGCCTCCAGGGTGATCTGGCGCAGGGCCGCGTCGGGCTCGTCCTCGGCATAGGCCTCGACCACCTCCCAACGCCGGAAGGTGTCGTAGTCGCCGGTGGCGCGATCGATGGCGACCCGCACCAGAATGTCATCTCCATGACGCTTACGAGTGGCGGACGCCAGCGCAGCCTCGATCGCCTCGAAAATGATCGACTTCTCGACGTCTTTCTCGTTGGAAACCGCATCTACGACCAGCAGTATCTCTTTACTCATCAGTTGTTTCCCAATTCAAAATTCAGGTACCACCTTTGCCGAATCGATCTCCTCGAAGGGGATTCGGTAGCAGGTCCCATCTTCTTCAATCAAAACCTGATTCTCTTCCACACCGTCCAGCATTCCAGTGAAGCGATGACGGTTATCGATCTTGTTCCGGGTCTTGATCCGGACCCGGCTGCCCTTGAAGCGCTCGAAGTGCGCCAGTTCGAACAGTGGCCGGTCCAATCCCGGGGAGGAGACCTCGAGTCGGTAGTTCTCCTTGATGGGATCCTCGACATCGAGCACGCCACTCACCTGATGACTCACTTCCACACAGTCATCCAGTGTGATGCCATCCTCGTGATCGATATAGATCCGCAACACGGCAGCGCCCTTGCCCTGCCCGACAAACTCCACACCAACCAGCTCATAGCCCAGAAGCTCAACCTCCTGCCTGACCAGCGACTTCAGTTTTTCCGGCGCAGAGCGCATACATTCACCCAATAAAAAATGGGCGCATGGCCCATCCTGTGTCTTCGTCGTCTGCTCCTTTACCGCCCGGCGGCAAGGGCCACCAGCCACATCAAACGACAAAAAGGGGCTGATTACGAAAACAAAAAAACCCCGCTAACGGGGTTTTATTATAATTCGGCGCGGGAGATGGGGGCCGACTTGCCGGACGAACTCTCAACCGCGAACGGCGCGAAGAATAGCACAAGCATCATGCCATAGCAATTGGCGGGCGCTTTCGGCGCGTCATGTCGGCTCAGGATTCGGAGAACTCCAGCCACCCCCCCACGGCCTGAAGCGGGCTTGGATCGTCCCCTCTGCTGAGCCAGGCCACGACGGCGTAGCGTGCCTGGGGAATCGGCTCGAAGGCGGGCCAGGCCAGCTGCCATACATGACTTGAGACCGGCGTCGAGGCAGTACGGTGGGCCAGCACGACAAAGGATTCGGTCAGGGTGCGTCCGCTGTTCTCGCCACCACCGATAGGACTCTTCAGGTCACAGCCGAGGATCGCCAGATGGGCCTGCGCGCCAGCCGAATCCCACTCCGGGCCCGGGGTGAAACGCAGTGTCGCCGGCTTCTCCGGCGCCACCTCCAGCTGCAGCCGCCCGACCCGCTTCGGACTCGCCTCGGGTAGCGCCTGCCCCCAATACCAGCCACGCCACTCTTTGCCGTTGACCAATACACCGGGGGTATAGACGGCGCCGAGAGCGCCATTGCGGCGATATTCGCGTTGGCGTTCGCTGAACCCGGCGGAGGCGAAACGGTCCCGCCAGCCCAGGTAGTCCCAGTAGTCCACATGGAAAGCGAGCGGTATCAGCCGGCTCCAGAGCCCTGGCGCCTGACTCAGACCTCGCAGCCAATCGTCTGCCGGCGGACAGCTGCTGCAACCGTGGGAGGTGAACAGCTCGACCACCGTGACCCGCTCCAACGGACTCGCGAAGCGCTGCACCTCCGCCTGCACCGCCACCGACGATGCGGCGAGACACAAAGCGCAACACCCACGCAGCAGGTTCATCGGCGGGCTCAGGCGTCGGCCGGGACGAACTTCAGGGCCACGCCGTTGTTGCAGTAGCGCAGACCTGTCGGCTGGGGGCCGTCATCGAACACATGGCCCTGGTGACCACCACACTTGGCGCAGTGGTACTCGGTGCGCGGCCAGATCAGCTTGAAGTCGCGCTTGGTCTCGACGGCTCCGGGCAGGGTGGTGTAGAAGCTGGGCCAGCCGGTGCCGCTTTCGTATTTCATCGCGGCATCGAACAGCGGGTGGTCACAGCCGGCACAGGCATAGGTGCCGTCCCGTTTCTCCTTCAGCAGGGGGCTGGTGCCGGGCGGCTCTGTGCCCTCCTCACGCAAAATCCGGTACTGCTCCGGGCTCAGGCGCTGACGCCACTCTGCGTCGCTCAGATCGAGCTTTTCACTCTGCGTCATGGTCGAATCCTGTCTCGCAAATACCGATTGTCCGATCACCGGGGCGAGTGCCGCGGCGCCTAGCAATTTGATCAAGCTTCTTCGTTGCATGGGGTTCTCCTCACTACAGTGTGACAGCGCAGCGCGGGAAACTTCGCCCCACGGTTTCTGGCGTTTTGACCCGCCGCTGCCCTTTCTGTTCTCCAGCCTAGGATGGCGGGATCCGCCACCGATCACGCAAAGATCACAGGATGGTCACATCGCGGCGGTGGCTAGCGTGAAACGGAAGCAGGCGCCCCCCTCTGCCGTGTTGAAGGCCGTGATCTCCCCCCCCTGCAATTCGACCATGCGCCGGGCGATGGCGAGACCGAGCCCGGCATGGCCCGAACCGCTACCCGCCGCCTTGGAGCGGTAGAAGGGCTCGAACAGATGGGGCAGATCCTCGGGTGGGATGCCGCTGCCGTTGTCGCTGACCGAAACCGCAACCCGCTGCGCAGCCAGCGGTTCGATCTCGATCCAGATGTGGCCGCCGGTCGAAGGCGCGTAATCGAGCGCATTGGAAATCAGATTGTTCAGCACCCGTTCGGTGAGGGCGAAGTCGGCAAGCACGAAAAGCTGCTCCCGGGGCGGCTCCCATTCGAGCCCGATCCCGGACTGGGCGGCGCGCAGCTGGAATTTCTGTATCACATCCTGCACCAGTTCGGCGATCGCCATCGGCTCACAGGCGGGTTGGGTCTCGCGCGCCTCCAGCTGGGCCAGCTGAAACAGGTCATCCACCATCAGCCGGAGGCGCTCGCTCTGGCGCATGGCGATCGCCAGATACTCCTGCTGTTCGGCCGGTTCCAGCTCCTGCAGCTTGATATCGAGCGTTTCGAGATAGCCGTGCAGCACCGCCAGCGGTGTACGCAGGTCGTGGGAGACCTGCGCCACCAGTTCGCGCCGCAGCCGATCCTGCTCCTTGAGTTGTCCCCACTGTTCGATGATGCGCGTCGCCATCTCGTCGAAAGCGGCGCCCAGGCGGTCCACCTCGTCACCGTCCTCCCCGCGCCGCTGCACGAAGGACTCATGGCGTGAGAAACCGCTCTCCTGAAAGGTGGCCATCACTGACGACAGGCGTTGCAGACGGCGGGTCAACCAGTGGAACAGCAGCAGACCGGTAAGCAGGCCGAAACCGAGACTGATGGCCGCTGCGCTGGCGCTGAGTTTGAAGACATAGCTCTCCTCCACCGCCTGCTCCGCGTTGTCGTACTGCTCGCCGCGCAACACCACGTAGAGATAGCCGGCCGGCATGTTACCGGCCGGCACCGCTGTCACCGAAAAGGCCTTGCGCCGGTCATGGGAACGCGGATCGTCGCCCAACAGCGGGAACCCCTCGCCGCGCAGAAACGCCTGGATCGGCTTCAGGTCGACCCGCTCCCGCTTCACCTGACCGGGCTCCGCCGAGTACGCCAGAATCTTGCCGCTCTTGTCGAGCAGGTAGATCTCGATACTGGGATTGATGTCCATATAGGCGCTGAAGGTGGCCTTCAGTGCCTGGTCATTCATCTCACCGTCGATCACCAGCCCCCGATCGGCCACGATGCGTTGCGCCAGGTCACGATTGAAGTGCTGAGTGATCTCCTGCAGGTAACGCTCGGTGACGGCGCTGGAGATGAGGATGTAGAGCAGTCCGGTGGCCAGGAAGAGTCCGATCAGGGCCAGGGAGAGTCGGGCGTAGAGGGTACGGAGCATGGGAGTTATGAGTGTTGAGTTATGAGTTTTGAGTTGATTGTGTTCGCTTTGCTCACGGTTTTGATTCCCCGGTTCTGTCCCCTCCCGGCGGGAGATGGAAGGTTCTGATTCTGTTCAGCTATAAAATACAAGATTCTGTTCCAGCTCTGACATTCCCCCGCTTCGCCCCTGCCGACTGCGTCCCTCTCCCACCGGGAGAGGGACAGGTTGAGGAAGACAGACAAAAGCGTGCGGCCCGCCGCACACGATCACCAACTCAAAACTCATAACTCAACACTCAAAACTGACAAATTCAGCGACTAGTCGTTGAATTTGTAGCCCACTCCCCATACCGTCAACACATAGCGCGGATCGGCCGGATTGGTTTCGATCTTGGCGCGCAAACGGTTGATGTGGGAATTGACGGTGTGCTCGTAGCCGTCGTGGTTGTAACCCCAGACCTGGTCCAGCAGCTGGATGCGACTGAAGACCCGTCCCGGATGCCGGGCGAAAAAGAGCAACAGATCGAATTCTCGCGCGGTCAGATCCACCGCCTTGCCGTCCACGCGCACATTGCGCCGGGTCACATCGATGACCATACCGTCCCGTTCGATCACCTCCTCGGCCGGGGAAGTTTCCGCGCGCGCCTGCACCGCCTCAATACGCCGAAACAGGGCTTTGATGCGCGCCAAAAGCTCCGGCACGCTGAAGGGCTTGGTCAGATAGTCGTCCGCGCCGACCTCCAATCCCACCACCCGGTCGAGTTCGGTGGACTTGGCGGTCAACATCAGAATCGCCACATACCCCTCCTGCGTGCGCATCTGCCGACAGAGGCTGAGGCCATCGGTATCGGGCAGCATCAGGTCGAGCACCACTAGCTGATAGCCGCCCCTGTCGAACAGTTTCATGGCGGCGGCACCGTTGCCCGCGATGTCGGCCTGATAGCCGGCATCGTTGAGGTGGGTCTGCACAAGACGCGCAATGTCGGGTTCGTCTTCGACAATGAGGACTTTTCGTCGCATCGTTGGTTTCGCCTTTAACACTTCGTCTCTTGGCTGAGCATAGCTGATCCACTGCGGTACGGCAGTCGCGGGTTACTGCCCCACACGCCATCACTCGAAAAGAGGTAGCGCCTGCTCAGATGTCCTGGATTGGTGGGGCAGGGCCCCATCAGTCTGACTGGCTTGGTGATAATGTCAGCAGAGAGACGTATCACGGCCGTCACGCAATTATCACGAAAGTTTCACGCCGGCCGCGCTTGCCGCCGAAGGAAGTTATTGGTCGGTGAGCCAGTAGAAGTGGTAGGGAGGCACCACCAGTTGATCCTTGAACAAGCGCGGCGATTCGCCGGAGTAGTGGTCGTGCAGATTGCCGTAGCCGAACATGCCCCGGTTGCCCAGCACACTCATCTCCATGTACTGCGGCGAGTCGTCGAAATTGGCCACCACCAGAACCGAGCCTGTCGGCAACAGGTAGTCGGTTCGCCAGAAGACGAACAGGTGCGGGTTGTCGACATCGATCAGTTCCCGGTTGTTGAAGTCGGCGAAGGCCGGGATGCCTTTGCGCACGTCGATCATCTTCTTCAGGCCATCGAAGATGCGCTGCTCGACACTACCGCGTTGATGCCGCAGCTCGGCCTTCTCCCAGTCGATATTGGGACGGTGCATCCAGCGGTTGTCTCCGGCCTTGTTCTCGTCCTCGAGAAAGCTGCAGTCGTTGAGGGTGCCGATCTCGTCGCCGTAGTAGAGCAGCGGGATGCCACCGAAGGAACAGATCATGCTGTGCATGAGCAGGATCAGCTTGATCGAGCGGTCGATCGCTTCCTCGTTGCCGCTCTCGATGGCCTCTTCGAGACCGACCAGCGAGGCCAATGAACCCGAGATGCGCGCATCACCGGTCTTCAGATTGACGCCGAAGGGCTGTCCGCGGGCGTCGGAGTCCTCGTAATTGCCGGTGAAATAGTCGACCAGAAACCGGCGATGAGCAACGGGTTCGTAACCGGCGGCGCGGATGTCGTTGTCGTCGAAGCCGAGGCCGATGTCGTCGTGGCAGCGTACATAGTTGAGCCAGGTGGCCCGGTCCAGTTTGGTCGGCAGGCTCTGGATGCCGCGCCACAACAGCTGCGTATTCTTGGTTGCCACCGCGTCCCACAACAGGGCCATGTAGGTGGCGTTGTAGGCGATCTCGCACTCCTTGGCGATGATCGCATCCTCGCCGAAATACTTGATGATCTCCACCGGCGCCACGATCGCCTCGGCGATGAAGAGCACGCCGGGGGCCGTGACCTGGCAGCAATCCTTCATCATCTGCAGGATCAGGTGGGACTCGCGCAGGTTCTGGCACGAGGTGCCGATCTTCTTCCACAGAAAGGCCACTGCGTCGAGTCGGATGATATCCCCCCCCTGGTTGGCCCAGAACATGATGTTGTCGATCATCTCGATGAAGACCGCCGGATTGCTGTAGTTCAGGTCCCACTGATAGCTGTTGAAGACGGTCATCACCCACTTCTGCATCGACTCGTCCCAGGTGAAGTTGCCGGGCGAGGTCTCGGGGAAGATCTCCGGCATGCTCTCCTCGAACATGTCGGGTACGTCGCGGTTGTCGAAGACGTAGAAGTAGTCCTGATATTTCTGTTCGCCGGCGCGGGCGCGCTGCACCCATTCATGCTCGTCAGAGGTATGGTTGACTACCATATCCAGGGTCAACAGCATGCCGCGTTTGCGCGCCGAAACGGCCAGTTCGTTGAGATCCTCCAGCGTGCCGACCCGCGGATCGACATTGCGGAAGTCGCTCACCGCATAGCCGCCGTCGCTGGCCCCTTCAGGGCAGAGCAGTATCGGCATCACATGGACCAGGTTGACGCCCAGCTCCTGCAGATAGTGCAGTCGCTCGGTGACGCCCTGCAGGTTGCCGCCGAAACCGTCGGCATAGAGGGCCATGCCGACCCACTCCTGGCTGAGGAACCAGTTGTGGTCCTTCTCGCGCATGTCGTCGAGACGCTTGAGATTGGCGTGGCGCTGTACGTAGCGGGTCGCCATCACCTCGACCAGGGCGATGATCTGCTCCTTGAAGTCGTCGCGCTGTCCATAGAGATGGTGAAACAGGGTATAGATGGCGTAGAAGTTGGCACCGAGCCGGGTGTAGAAGTGGCGCAGGTCGCGATGCTGAAGATCGGGTTTCAGCTCGTCGAGGATCTGATTGAGCAGTGAGTGTGAGACCTGTTCATACATCGTGACTGACTCGTTTCCATTGGCCGGGAGCCATTATAGGCTAAGCGATATCCCAGGCCTCGATAAATGGGCGGTAAAAATCGGCATCATTCACGGTGGCGCCACGTTGACCCACCACCGCGGAGGCGAAGTGCTGGGCGCGTTCCAGGGTCTGCCGCATCGGCCATCCCTGATTGAGTCCCAGCAACAGGACCGATGCCAGGGCATCACCGGCACCCACCGTATCGACTACCCGCAGCGCCGCGACCGGCGCCACCAGGAAGGCGGGCTCGTTCCGCGTCAGCAGGGTGGCGCCCTCGGCTCCCCGTGTCACCACCAGGCCTTCGAGCCGATGACGTTGGAGGAAGGCATCGGCGCGTCCCGTGAGGTCACCGTCGCTCCCCTGCAACAACGCGAGCTCCTGCTCATTCAGTTTGACCCAGTCGGCCTGCCCCACCCACTCGAGTACCTGCTCGCGACGCCACCAGGGATCACGCAGATTGACATCCATGAAGATGAGCGGATTGTGTATCTTCCTGATCCGTTCCAGGGTGCTGCGCGAGACTTCGTTGCGCAGTCCCAGACTGCCGTGATAGAGCATGCGGCAGGGTTGCGGATCCAGCGCTTCCGCCTCGATGAAATCATAGGCCACACCGTCAACGATGTCATAGCTGGGTTCGCCCTCATCGAGGGTGATCAGAACCTCTCCGGTGGGGTGCCTGGGATCGGATTGCAAGCCTCCGCTCGCCATCTTCCAGCTCGCCATGGCCCGGCGGATGGCCTCTCCTTCCTCATCCTCACCCACGCGACTGACGAACCAGGGCTGTTGACCGAAGGCAGACAGATTCCAGGCCACGTTGAAAGGGGCTCCGCCGAGAACCTTCTCCCCCCCGGGAAAACAGTCGAACAGGACCTCGCCGAATACGGTTATGCGATGCATGGTGCCACTTCCACAGTCAGTTCTGTCCCCATATGCTTTGCATCCACTGCGGATGGTAGTGGGCAAGCCCCTCCAGAATGCCCGCGCTGTAATTGCCGTTCATATCGAGATAGCCGCCCTCGGCCACATAGAGGGACCCGCTGTTGTCATGGACCCGCGCAAGTGCGATCGCCTCCTGCCGCACATCCGGCGGTGCGTTGTTCACCAGCACGGCGGGGATCGGACTCACCAGCACCGGCATATCGTTGCCACTGTCGCCGGAGAAGACCGTATTGTCCAATGTGAAACCCAGAGACTGCATGAGAAACTCCACCGCATGGAGCTTGGTGGCGCCGGCAGGCAGTACATCGAGCAGACCGACGCCGGCCGGTTCGTCGACACTCCACACCAGCGTGGCGTTGATGCCGTTTTTCCGCAGCCGCTCTTTCATGGTGAGGTCGATACCCCTGCGGTCCACTTGCAGGGGGACATAGTAGCTGAGTTTATAGCGGTTCTGTTTGCTGTTCTCCTGCAGCCTCAACTGCGCGAGATCGGAGAAGAGCCGCACCAGATCGGCATGGCCGCGACCCGCCCAGTCGCTGCCGATCTTCTCCTCCCACTCGCCGAGATGGTGCCACTCCCGCTCGCTTTCGATCCGGTAAATGGTGGTCCCCACATCACCCACCACATAGTCGGGCAGTGGCAGCATGTAGTTGGTAATCGCATTTTGCACCAGGGAACGGTGTCGTCCGCTGACGTAGGCCAGGGTCAGTTTCGGAGATTCGCAGAGGCGGCGAAAATGGTGCCTCGCTTGCGGGGATTCCGGCTGCGGACCGTTGGGTATCAGGGTCCGATCCAGGTCGGTACAGAGCAGCATCCGTTCACTCATGAATTCACCGGTACTTCACAGGATTGAAAGAAATCATAATGGTCGATTGCTTCCAGGATACCCAGGGCATGGGCCTGGTTGGCAAAATAGATCCGCTCGTGATCGATCATATGGGAGAGTTCCTCATGGTGGCGGTTAGCCACCACCACCGCCAGGGTGTTGCCCCGCATCATGTCCTCATCGGCGCCGGATCCGCCGGCCACCAGAATGTGGTCCAGGGGTATTTCCCAGCGATGCGCCACATAGCGCAAGGCCTGCCCCTTGGAGGCACGCGAAGGCACGATGTCGAGATACTGGCCAAAAGAGTGCACCACGTTGCAGGTCAGTTCATGCTTGTGCAGAAGTTCGTAGATCTCCTCCACGGACAGCGCCTTGGTTGGATCATAATGATATGAGATCTTGAAGAAGCTCTGCTCGATCTTCTCCTGTGGTTTGATGCCGGACAACTCCGACATCAGTCTCCTGATCCGTTTCGGCTGCCACAGGTGATCGATGTGCTCGGTCCAGAAATCGTCCTCCGTCAGCTCCTGCGAATAGTGGATCTTGGTGCCCAGACTGCTGATCAGCACATCCGGCATGGGAATGGCGTATTTCTTCAACAGGGACAATGCGGCATCGAGCCGCCGGCCGGTGGCGATGCCGAAGGTGGCGCACTTGCGATTCTCGCGCACCACCTCGATGAACCGCTTGAGCCCGGCGGGATTGCCAACCAGATTCTGATCCAGATCGGTGAAGATGGCACGATCGCGGTAGCGGTGCTTGACGTGTTTTGGCGGCGTGGTCGGCGTCTTTTCATGTTTTGCCGGCAAGGGGGTGGCTGTCTCGAGGTACTTGGTGGCATGCGCCTGCCAGGAGTAGTGCTTGCGCACGCCGACGAGACCGTTGCGGGAGAAGGTCTTCCACTGATTACTGTCATGCAGGATCTTGAGCAGACTGCGTCCGATCGCATCCTTGTCGAGGGGATCGACCAGCAGGCCATTGTGGCAATTGCCGATGATGTCCACCGGACCGCCGTTTTCGGTGGCCACCAGGGGCAGACCGCTGGCGGCGGCCTCGAGCAGGGTCAAACCGAAGGGTTCGGTCAGGGCGGGGTTGATGAAGACCCCCTTGGATTGCGCCGCGATACGGTAGATCTCCGGCACCTCGTCGGCCAGATGACGCTTGGGGATGGCCACGTGGCCATAGAGGTCATGGAGATCGATGAGCAGCAACAGATCGGTCAACACCGACTGGGGACCGCTGTCCATCTCCCGGATATCGTCCCGGTTGCCGGCAATGATCACCAGATTGGCCGCTTTCTGCAGCTGACTCGATTCACCATAGGCTTCCAGCAAGGTCTGGATGTTCTTGCGCTCGTCGGCCCGGGACAGGGCCAGAATCATCGGCTTGCCCGGGTTGTTGAGAAAGCGCTCCAACGACTTACTGAAGTGATAGGCCTCGGGCTTGGCGGCGGGAGGATGGAACTGGGTCAGGTCGGTACCGGGGGGGATCACCGCCATACGCTCGGGTTGATAGTAGTTGTAGAGGCCGTACTGCTCCTCGATCTCGTTGTGGGTGCTGGTGATCACCAGGTCGGCGTTGGCCAGGGTCTCCTCTTCCGCCTCGATGCGGCGTTCAATGTTATAGCGTGCGTTGATCTCCTCACGGGGAAAACCCTTGGCGATCAAGCGCTTCAATTTATCCCTTCCCAGCGAGTGGCCGGTATGCACCAGGGGTAATCCGAGAAGATGGGTGATGCGTACGGCCACATAACCGGCATCGGCGTAGTGGCTATGGATGATATCCGGCATGCGCGACTGTTCATTGAACCAATCGAGCAGATTGTCGGTGAAACTGTCCAGGTGGTCCCACAGGGCCTCCTTCGGAAGATAGCCTTCCGGACCCGCGTCGATGCGCACGATCTGTGCCTTCTCGGACAACCGTTCGATCGGCGCCGCATAGTCGTCACTGACATGGGGATCGACGACGCGCCGGGTGACCAGGTCGATTTGTGAGATATCATCCCTTTCCGCCAGGGCGCGTGCGAGATCGACCACATATTTGGTCTGGCCGCCGGTGTCGGGGTCCCGTCCCAACTCCAGGTCATGTCCCCTTATGAGGCCGTGAATGCTGATCAAACAGATGTACATGATGGCTACCCGGTGAACCGCCCATGAAGTCGTCGTGGCGCTGTTCGGCGTTGCGGCTGTCTCGCCCAGTGCTGAGTGACTGAAAACTTGCTGGATCGGACACAGTGTGGAAAACGGTGACCGGTCGATCGGTTGTTGTCGTTGAAATCCGCCGTAATGGCGCGGCCGATGGGCATTCCCATCCAGCCGTTCACCTACATGTTAACAAACTGGGAGTAGAGTGGTAGGCATTAACCCCACTCTTCGCGAAGTTTATTGTCATCCTAGCGATGATCGAAATCGATACATCGGCACTTCGTCCAATGACGCTCGCGTTACATCGGGAACAGCGCCTCGATCGACCGAGTGCAGTGACCACTCACCGAAGTCGATATCGCCCGTCGCGCAGCTACCTGTATGCAAGACCTCGTTGATCCCGCAACGTTTCCGGTCACAACGTCTTGAGCCAGTGGTAGAACTCTTGCCGGCCCTTTTTGTGCTCGTTCGCCAGTTCCCTGCCCAGGATGATCCGGGTGGCCCTGTTGTGCCGATCCACGATCACCATTGCGGGAATGCCCTTCTGCGTCGGCGATCCATAGCGCTGCGTGATATCGAGATTGTGATCGAAATTACCCACATCGACCTTCACGATGGCGAATTGAGACTGCAGGTAGGCCGTGATCTCCGGCTGCACCATCGAGGCGTCCACCCGCCGGCAGTCCGGGCACCAGTTGGCGCCGAACACCAGCAACAGCCGCTGCTTGTCCGTAAGACCGGCCAGCGCGGCTTCGATATCCTCCCCGGGATCCGCCAGTTCATCGTACGGATGGGCCGACTGCTCCTTGGATTCACGGTCGAAACAGGCCGACTGGCCGACAGCCAACAGCACACAAGCGATCAGTACCCAATATCTCTTCATGGATTGCGGCATCCTCGGCAACGGGCAGGAGAGCGCCCGGGTTGGTGGAGGCCTGTCGACACGGATCCAACAGGCCCCGGGTTGTGAAGGTTTCTATTGCGTCAAAAACTCACTAGCGAGTCAACTCCAGTGCCGCCAGCCCAAGCAAAACAAGAAAACCGGGGGTGTCGGTCAGCCCGCTGAGCAGGATCGAGCTGCCGAGGGCGGGATGATGCCCATGCAGGGTATGCGATGCCTTTGTTGCATGGAATCTCACCCCGCTCCAGTACCATCGGGTTGATCCTGTGAACTGTGCCAACACTCGCCCGTTGTCAAGATTTCACGCACACCCACCCTCTGCTACCATCGCCGCCTCGTCCAACCATCCCGCGAGGAAACCATGTCCATTGCCCAGCGCATCGCCGAAGAGCTGCAAGTCCGTGTCAAACAGGTGGAGGCGGCCATCGGCCTGCTGGATGAAGGGGCCACCGTGCCTTTCGTCGCCCGCTATCGCAAAGAGGCCACCGGCGGCCTGGACGACACCCAGCTGCGCCATCTGGACGAACGGCTGATCTACCTGCGCGAACTGGAGGAGCGGCGCGAGAGCGTGCTCAAATCGATCGAGGAACAGGGCAAGCTGACGCCGGAGCTGAAAGCCTCCCTGCTGGCGGCGGAGAGCAAGACCCGGCTGGAAGACCTCTACCTGCCCTACAAGCCGAAGCGGCGCACCAAGGCGCAGATCGCCCGCGAGGCGGGGCTGGAGCCCCTGGCCCTGGCCCTGCTCGAGAACCCTGCCCTCAACCCGCAGGACGAAGCCGCCGCCTACATCGACGCGGACAAGGGCGTGGCGGACGCCCAGGCCGCCCTCGACGGGGCCAAGCAGATCCTGATGGAGCGCTTCGCCGAGGACGCGGAGCTGGTGGGCCGCCTGCGCGAATACCTGTGGGAGAACGGCAACCTGGTCTCCAGGGTGGTCGACGGCAAGCAGCAGGAGGGGAGCAAGTTCAGCGACTACTTCGAATTCGCCGAGCGTCTCGACAAGATCCCCTCCCATCGCGCCCTGGCCCTCTTCCGCGGCAGCAAGGAGGGAGTGCTGCAGCTGGAACTGGCGCTGCCCGAGGACGCGGAACTGGCCCATGGCGAAGCCGGTGCGGCGGAACGCATGATCGCCGCCCATACCGGCATCCACGACCAAGGCCGTGCCGCCGACGCCTGGCTCAAGGAGGTGGTGCGCTGGGCCTGGCGCATCAAGATCCTGACCCATCTGGACACCAACCTGAAGTCGCGCCTGCGCGAGGCGGCCGAGGAGGAGGCGATCCGGGTCTTCGCCCGCAATCTGCACGATCTGCTGCTGGCCGCGCCGGCCGGACCACGCGCCACGATCGGTCTCGACCCGGGGCTGCGTACCGGGGTCAAGGTGGCGGTGGTGGATGCCACCGGCAAGCTGCTGGATACCGCGACCATCTACCCCCATGCGCCCAAGAATCAGTGGGACCCGTCGATCCATCTGCTGGCGGGTCTGGCGCAGAAACACGGCGCCCAACTGATCAGCATCGGCAACGGCACCGCCTCGCGGGAGACCGACAAGCTGGCGGGCGAGCTGATCAAGCGCCACCCGGACCTGGGTCTGAGCAAGGTGATGGTGAGCGAGGCCGGCGCCTCGGTCTACTCCGCCTCCGCCTTCGCCGCCAGTGAATTCCCCGAGCTCGACGTCTCCCTGCGCGGCGCCGTCTCCATCGCCCGCCGGCTGCAGGATCCGCTGGCGGAGCTGGTGAAGATCGAGCCCAAGTCGATCGGTGTCGGCCAGTACCAGCACGATGTCTCCCAGGTACGCCTGGCGCGCCAGCTCGACGCCGTGGTGGAGGATTGCGTCAATGCCGTCGGCGTCGACGTCAACACCGCCTCGGCGCCGCTGTTGAGCCGGGTCTCGGGCCTCACCGAATCCCTGGCCACCAACCTGGTCGCCTACCGCGACCAGCATGGCGCCTTCAGCAACCGGAAGCAGATCCTCAAGGTCTCGCGCCTGGGTGAAAAGGCCTTCGAGCAGTGCGCCGGCTTCCTGCGCATCATGCACGGCGACAACCCGCTGGACGCCTCGGCGGTCCACCCCGAGGCCTACCCGGTGGTGGAGCGCATCCTCGCCGCCACCGGCCGGGAGATCGCATCGCTCATCGGCGACAGCGGCTTCCTGAAAAAGCTCGCCGCCAACGACTTCACCGACGAGCGCTTCGGCGAGCCCACGGTACGCGACATCAT
>JBNKYJ010000098.1:0-5887 GCA_050300835.1 Sedimenticolaceae bacterium | reverse complement strand
TCCCACCAACATCCTGGCCGACCGTCTCAAGCGTTTGGAGCAGCAGCAGATTGTCCGGCGCGAACTCTACCAGTCGCGGCCTGAGCGCTATCGCTACCATCTGACCGAAAAGGGCCGGGACCTGGGGCCGGTGATGCAGGCCCTGGTCGGCTGGTCGAAAAAGTACATTGCGGACACTTTGGAGGTGCCCGGGGTCACGGATGATCCAGGTGCCTGATGCCGGGGTGCCGGGTCTGGCCCCAGACCGGTAACCCGTCTGCGGAAGGCTGCGTTTTTTTCACTAATCTGTCGAGAATCCACGTCGGCTACGGTCGGCGGTTTGAGCCTGAGAGCCGCATATACCGCGTAAAAGGTGCGTCTATCGCTGCCCCTCCCCGTCTACACTCGATCTACAGGCTGGACCCAAGGGGTATCTTCGAACAGCACCATACAAAGGACTCTCTGATATACCGTCATCCCCGTCCGTAAGGGTCCACAACAACAATGACATCAATTGAGAAAGGGGATGATCATGGCCGAGAAATGGCATGTAAAGGGTACGTACTTCGAAGCCTGCAATTGCACCGTCGTATGTCCCTGCAACTTCCTGGGCGCACCCTCCGAAGGCGAGTGCAAGGTGGTCGTTGCCTGGCACGTGGATGAGGGCAGCTACGGCACGCTCGATCTGGCCGGTCTGAACGTGGCGCTGTTCGCCTATGCGCCGGGACACATGATGCAGGAGAAATGGAAGGTGGCTCTCTATACGGATGATCGGGCCGATGCGTCGCAGGCCGAAGCCCTGGCCAAGATCTTCTCAGGCCAGGAGGGTGGCCATCTCTCCGCTTTGGGACCGCTGATCGGCGAGGTGCTGGGGGTGAGCGCGGCACCGATCGACTACCGGGCCGACGGCAGCAAACGCAGCGTGCGTGTCGGTGCCGTCGCCGATGTCGAGATCGAGGGCATCGAAGGCCAGGAGGGCCGTCCGGTCGAGGTGCACAATGTCCCCTTCACCGTGGTGCCCGACGAGCCGTTGGTCTCCTCCAAGTCGACACGTTGCAGCTATAACGATCACGGCTTTTCGGTCAATTTCAGCGAACGCAACGCCTACTACTCGCCTTTCGCCTATCAGGCCTGAGCCGGTGGAGGGACTTCTGCGCATCCGCCTCGGTCTGGCGGCCCTGGCCGGGCTGGGATGGCTATACCTTGTCTACATGGCCTGGGGCATGATGCACATGGATCTGCCCGCCGCCCAGTGGCTGATGCCCGCCATGATGAACTGGGGTAGCGGTGACCTGGTACTGGTGTGGCTCATGTGGGCGATCATGATGGTGGCCATGATGCTGCCCTCGGCACTGCCGATGGTGCAGATGTACGCGCGCGTGGTGAACAACCAGGCCGTTCAGGGCGGGGGTTCGCTCGTCAGCGCCTTCGTCGGCGGCTACCTCGCGGTGTGGGCCGGTTTCAGCCTGGCGGTCACCCTGGCCCAATGGGGGCTGCTGGAGTTGCGACTGGTAACGCCGATGATGGAGAGCGCCAGCCAGGGACTCAGCGGTCTGCTGTTGCTGGGGGCCGGAGTCTATCAATTCACTTCGTTCAAACAGCTGTGTCTGAACAAGTGCCGCACGCCCCTGGGCTTCCTGCTCGGCGAGTGGCGTCCCGGCACGCGAGGCGCCTTTCTCATGGGGCTCCGTCACGGCGCCTACTGTGTCGGCTGTTGCGCCATGCTGATGCTGCTGCTGTTCGTGCTCGGCGTGATGAATCTGGTCTGGATCGCCGTACTCACCCTGGTGGTATTGGTGGAGAAGGTCCTGCCCGCGGAACAGGCTTGGCCGTCACGCCTGTTGGGGATCGGCCTGATCGCCTGGGGCGGCTATCTGATGATCGGTACCCAGGTGTGAATCTGCCGGCGTCGACTCCGGATTGATCAGCTCAATGGATCAGCGCATCGGCCGGGTCAGCGTTTGCCGGTGATCGAACCCAGAATCCCGCGAACGATCTGTCTTCCCAGGTTGGAACCGACGGCGCGCGCCACGGACTTGAAAAAGGCCTCGCCTGCGCTCTCGCGCCGGGAACCGCCGCTACCGCGACTCGCCTTCTGCTCCGCTTTCTCGGCCGCTTCCTGGCGCGCCTGCTCCTCGCGCCGCTGGATCAACTCCTGCTCGCGCTTTTTCAGCAGTTCATAGGCCGACTCCCGATCGATCGTCTGGTCATAGGCGGCCTTGACCGGCGAACGGCTGACGATGCGGGTGCGCTCCTCCTCGCTGATCGGGCCGAACTGGGAGCGGGGCGGAGCCATCAGGGTACGCTCGACCATGCTGGGTACGCCCTTTTTGTCCAGGGTCGAGATCAGGGCCTCGCCGACACCCAGGTTGCCGATCACCTCCACGGTGTCGAAGGCGGAGTTGGCGCGGAAGGTCTCGGCGGCGGCCTTGACCGCCTTCCGGTCCTTCGGGGTGAAGGCGCGCAGGGCGTGTTGGATGCGATTGCCGAGCTGGCCGATGACCTCGTCGGGCACGTCGTTTGGATACTGGGTGATGAAGAAGACACCGACGCCTTTCGAGCGGATCAGACGCACCACCTGGGTGATCTTCTCCAGCAGGGCCTTGGGTGCGTTGCTGAACAGCAGGTGGGCCTCGTCGAAAAAGAAGACCAGCTTCGGCAGATCGGCGTCGCCCCGTTCCGGCAGCTCCTCCATCAGTTCCGAGAGCAGCCACAGCAGGAAGGTGGCGTAGATGCGCGGCGAGTGGTAGAGGGTGGTGGCGTCGAGGATGCTGATCACGCCGCGGCCGGAGAAGTCGTTCTGCATCAGGTGTTCGATGTGGATCGCCGGTTCGCCGAAGAAGGTCTCGCCGCCCGCCTCCTCCAACACCAGCAGCCGCCGCAGAATGGCGGTGACGCTCTGCTTGGAGACCCTCCCGTACTCCCGCTCCAGTTCGCCGGCGTTGTCGGCCACCCAGTTGAGCATGGATCGCAGGTCCTTCAGGTCGAGCAGCAGCAGGCCCTCGTCATCGGCCAGGCTGAAGGCGATCTGCAGTACCCCCTCCTGGGTCTCGTTGAGCTCCAGCAGGTTGGCCAGCAGGGTGGGGCCCATTTCGGAGACGGTGGTGCGCACCGGGTGCCCCTGTTTGCCGTAGACGTCCCAGAACAGAACCGGCGAGGCCTCGAACGGATGCTCCGGGATATGGATGTATTCCAGCCGCTCGGTGATCTTCGGATGGGCCTTGCCGGGTCCGGCGAGGCCGGACAGGTCGCCTTTGACATCGGCGGTGAAGACCGGGACCCCGAGACGGGAGAAGGATTCCGCCAGCACCTGCAGGGTGACGGTCTTGCCGGTGCCGGTGGCGCCGGTGATCAGGCCGTGGCGGTTGGCCATGCCCGCGTTGAGGAGGATCTGCCGATCGCCGTTACCGCCCAGCAGGATGTTGTTCTCTGTCATCTCCCCTCTCCTTAATCGCGCAGCCAGCCTGTCTGCATTGTGACAATGATTTACGTTTTCCGCTGGAGCTGACCGGTGCTTGGGTTAGACTCAGCGAGGTCGATCGTTGGTTTTTTCGATGGACGACCATGACAAAACAGGCCAATGCGTCCCCATTCTAGCGATGAGCGTGGCCCAAACGGCGGAATGCTGGATGTCCGCCTCCACTTGGAGGGTTTTAACATGATGGAACTGGTTCAACAATTGGCGGCCGGCGCGGGCGTGAGCAGCTCACAGGCCGAGGGCGGCGCCGGGCTGCTGTTCGGTCTGGTGAAGGATCAGCTTTCGGCCGGCGACTTCGCCCGTGTGGCCGATGCGGTGCCGGGTGTCGAGGGCCTGATCGATGCCGCTCCGGAGACCGGCGGCGGTCTGGGCGGCCTCCTGGGAGGTGTCGCTTCCGCTCTGGGCGGTAATGAACTCGGCAATCTTGCTTCCTTGGCGGCCGGTTTCGGTAAGCTCGACCTGGATGCGGGGATGGTCGGCAAGTTCATTCCCATCGTGTTGAGCTATCTGCAGTCGAAGGGCGGGAGTGATCTGGCCTCACTGGTGCAGAAGGTATTGCAGGGAGAGTAGAGAAACGATGCGCTGGAAGGGGCGAAGAGGCAGCGACAACATCGAGGACCGCCGGGGGAGTTCCGCACCCAGCGGCATGGGTGGCTTTGGTGGCGGCGGCATGCTCAATCTGCTGCCCATGGTGTTCAAACTGTTTGGCCTCAAGGGGGGCATCGTCGTGGTACTGGCCGTCGGCGCCTATGGCCTGCTGAGCGGCAATCTGGACAGTCTGCTCGGTGGGGGCGGCAGCGGTGACCGGCTCACCGATCAGTCGGTGGAACCTGTGAGACAGACCGCGGCCGAGAAGGAGCTGGTCGATTTCGTCTCCGTGGTATTGGCCGACACCGAGGAGACCTGGCAGTCGATCTTCAGCAAAGAGGGCGGCCGCTACAAGGAACCCAAGCTGGTGCTTTTCCGTGGCGCGGTGCGCTCGGCCTGTGGCCTGGGGCAGGCGGCCATGGGGCCCTTTTACTGCCCGGGGGATCAGAAGGTCTATATCGACCTCTCCTTCTACGACGATCTCAAGCGCCGCTTCAAGGCGCCGGGCGACTTCGCCCAGGCCTATGTGATCGCCCACGAGGTAGGACACCATGTGCAGACCCTGCTCGGTATCTCGCAGAAGGTGCAGGAGGCGAAACAGGGGCTTTCCCAGGTGCAGCAGAACCGGCTGACCGTGCGCCAGGAGTTGCAGGCCGACTGCCTGGCCGGTGTCTGGGCCTTTCACGCCGACCGTTCCCGTCAGCTGCTGGAGAGTGGTGACGTGGAGGAGGGCCTCGCCGCGGCCAGCGCCATCGGCGATGATCGCCTGCAGAAGCAGTCCCAGGGTTATGTCACCCCCGATGCCTTCACCCATGGCAGCTCCGCGCAGCGGGTGAAGTGGTTCAAGGTCGGCTTCGAGCGGGGCAATCTTAACAGCTGCGATACCTTCGCTGCTGCAGCGCTGTAGACACAACTGATGTAAGGAGAGAATGTCGTGGGTTTTATTTCCTGGATCGTACTCGGCCTCATCGCGGGGATTTTCGCCAAGTGGATCATGCCCGGCCCGGACGGTGGCGGCATGATCATGACCATACTGCTGGGTGTGGCCGGCGCCTTCGTTGGCGGCTATCTGGGTTCCCTGCTCGGGATTGGAGGTGTTGGCGGAATCGACATCACCAGTATTCTGACCGCGACGGCGGGTGCGTTGCTGTTGCTGTTTCTCTACCGGCAGTTCAACAAGTCGGGTTGAGATCTCCCGTCTTCCACGACTGGATTCTTGTCACTTTCACTAGACCAAAAGGAAACCGGATGAAAACGACGATCACTTCGATGCTGGCCTGCGGGTTGTTTGCGGGTCTTCTCATCGGCCAGAGCACCTTCGCCGATGAGCGGGAGGATTATCGGAAGCGGATTGAGCAGGAGCACCAGCAACGCATGGAGGTCGAGAAGGAGCGCTCTGAGTCATGGAAGCAGGAGCGCGATGCGGCGTTCGAAAAACGGAAACGCGAGCACGAGGACCAACGCGAGACGATGAAACGCGAGCACGAGTCGGAGCGCAAGACCTACAAGACGGAGTTGGAGAAGCGCAAGGCCGAGTCGGAAGTCGGCCATGAAGCGATGCAGAACTCCTCCGAACACGAAAAGGAGAAGAGCCGCACGTACCAGGAGCAGGTCAAAAAGAAGTTGAAGAAAGCGAAAGAGTAAGTCTGCGATCAGCGTTCACCCTCTCTTTCGAGAGAGGGCTGGATAACGTTGCAATCAGGTGGTTTGCTTTGAGATCTGCACTTCATTGATTTGGATTACCGGCTCGATATTGGTGTAGTTCGCAATATCACCCTGCAACTCCTCGGCATGAGGAGCAAAAGCCGCCATGAAGTCTTCGAGAGAGTCGAAGTAGTAGTG
>JBNKYJ010000097.1:0-10204 GCA_050300835.1 Sedimenticolaceae bacterium | reverse complement strand
TGTTGCCTGACTGGGTCATGCCGCGCCAAACATAGTTGCTGGTCACACCGATGTTCATGCTCACTTCGGCAGCCGCAATGGAAGAGAGGCCGAGCATCGCAACACCGCAGGCCAGGGCAAGTTTGTTCATCTTCATGGTTTTAAAGTCCTCTACACTTCAAGAAAGATTACAGGTTTGGAATTTTCTCCAGCCGGCATTCTGTTGCGCCGACAGTACCCACCCAGTATTCAGACTTCATGCCAGAAATGAAAATATACTTATAAACAAATAGATACGTAGTTACATCACCGTATTACCCCATCTCGAAAAAGTTCCACGCCTCGTTTCGGACCAGAGAAACGCACCATGCACTCACTTGGCGCACTCTTTTGGTGCATGTCAGCTCAAATGTGAAATTGAGCACAGCCGTATGAGCAGGCTTTACAACACCCGATCAACTGTTGCCTGAATGACACAATCGAAGGGCGGCAAGCCCAGAGGCTGGACAAGGTCAGGGATGCTGGCTATTGTCAGGCCGATGATCGATCCCAAACTGATTGACGAACTGTCACAACACCTCTCTGCCAGCCTGCCGGACGGGATCCGCAGCCTGCAGGCGGACCTGTCGAAGAACTTCCGCTCCAGCCTGGAGGCCGGTCTGGCCAAACTCGACCTGGTGACCCGCGAAGAGTTCGAGGTGCAATGTGCCGTGCTGGCGCGTACCCGCGAGAAGCTCGCCCGCCTGGAGCGGCAGGTCGCGGACCTTGAAGCCCAGCGCAACAAGGCCTCAGACTAAGATCTCCCCCTGCCAGGACGTAGCTTTACGTGTCTCTCAGTGGCCTGCAGTCATGCAGAGACACGGCTTGATCCATGCCGTCCAGCCACCCTAAACTCTCAACACCGGCCGCAGCGCCGGCATGCCAACAGCCACCACAGGAATGGACTCCATGTCTCTGGCCATACTCTACAGCCGTGCCCAAGCCGGCATCGATGCCCCCCTGGTCACCGTCGAGGTGCACCTCGCCAACGGCTTGCCCGGCCTGTCCATCGTCGGCCTGCCCGAACTGGCCGTGAGAGAAAGCAAGGACCGGGTACGCGGCGCGCTGACCAACAGCCAGTTCGAATTCCCCACCCGCCGTATCACCATCAATCTGGCACCGGCCGATCTGCCGAAGGAGGGCGGGCGCTTCGATCTGCCGATCGCGCTCGGCATCCTCGCCGCCTCGGGGCAGATACCCCTGGCGGCGCTGGCCAGCCATGAATTCACCGGGGAACTGGCGCTCTCAGGTGAGTTGCGCCCGGTGAGCGGCGTGCTGCCCGCAGCACTGGCCGCCAGGACGGCCGGCAGGACGCTGATCGTCCCGCAGCAGAACGCACAGGAGGCGGCCCTGGTCAGCAACTTGAAAAGTCATGCCGCTGCACACCTGCTGGCGGTCTGTCGCCATCTCAACGGCATGGAGCCGCTGGAACTGTTACAAAAAAACAACACTCAGATCCTTGCAGAGGCCCAGCCGGACCTGGCTGATGTCAAAGGCCAACACCAGGCACGGCGTGCACTGGAAGTGGCCGCGGCGGGTGGACATGCACTGCTCTTCATCGGTCCGCCAGGCACCGGCAAATCGATGCTGGCCAGCCGACTGCCCGGAATCCTGCCACCCCTGTCCGAGGAGGAGGGACTCGAGAGCGCCGCCATCACCTCCATCGCGCAACAGCCGTTCGATCTGATGCGCTGGCGGCAGCGCCCGTTTCGCGCTCCCCACCATACGGCGTCGGCGGCGGCACTGGTGGGAGGCGGGGGGAGACCCCGTCCGGGTGAGATCTCCCTGGCACACCAGGGTGTCCTCTTCCTGGACGAACTGCCCGAGTTTGACCGGGCGGTGCTCGAGGTGCTGCGCGAGCCCATGGAGAGCGGCACGATCACCATTTCACGGGCCGCCCAACAGGCCGAGTTTCCGGCCCGTTTCCAACTCGTTGCGGCCATGAATCCCTGTCCCTGCGGTTACCTGGGTGACGGCAGCGGCCGCTGTCGCTGCACCGCCGAACAGGTGGCACGCTACCGCAACCGCCTGTCGGGACCGCTGCTCGACCGCATCGACATGCATGTGGAGGTACCCAGGCAGTCGGTTTCGATGCAAGCGGGAACCACGCTTGCCGCCGAGTCGAGTCGCAGCGTCGCCCAGCGTGTGGGTCGCGCCATCGAACGACAACTGGAGCGCCAGGGCGTGCGCAACCACGCGCTCGAGGTGAAGGCGTTGGAACAACACACCCAGCTCGACGGAGCGGGGCACCAGCTGCTGCATCAGGCGATAGAGCGTCTCGGACTCTCCATGCGCGCCTATCACCGCATCCTCAAGCTTGCCCGCACCATCGCCGATCTGGATGCCTCTGCGCGGATTTCCAGCACCCACCTGAGCGAGGCCATCGGCTATCGGCGTCTCGATCGACACTGAATACCGCTCGACTGGGCAGTCAGATCCATGGCGTCGCCCATCGGCTTCGGGCACACTCGATGTCAGTACATCACGATCCATCCATCCCTGAGGCCGAGACCACCGCATGAACTGGAAGACCGATTACCGCTCCTTCTACTACGAAGGGGCACCGGAACCCGAAGAGATCCGCATCCTTCCCGCCGAAACCGCACTGTTGGTGATCGATATCCAGAACACCTACATGCAGACACCGGAGGACCCGCAGCAAGCCGCGCGCTGGCAGCCCTTCCTGAATCGCATGCGCCAGATCGTCATCCCCAATACCGCCGACCTGATCGCGACCTGCCGGACACGCGGCATCGAACCCCTGTTCGCCCGCATCGCCTGCCTGACCCGGGATGGGCGCGACCGCTCCCTGAGTCAGAAGAAACCGGGCTGGAACTACCTGCTGCTGCCGAAGGAGAGCGCGCCCTCCCAGCTGGTGCCCGAACTGACCCCCGGAGAGGATGAGATCACCGTGCTCAAGACCACCGACAGCGCGCTGACCGGCACCAATCTGCGGCTGATCCTGCACAATCTGGGCATCAAGCGGGTGATCGTGGCCGGCATCTTCACCGACCAGTGCGTCTCCTCCACCGTACGCAGCCTGGCCGACGAGAGCTATGACGTGATCGTGGTGGAGGACTGCTGCGCCGCCGGCACCGATGAACTTCACCAGCGGGAGCTGGAGATCATTAACATGATCTACTGCCAGGTGATGCGGCTTGCTGAGCTGAAAGCCTGTCTGACGGATGGGATTTGAGCGCCGCAAATGAATGCCGATGTTCTCTTTCTTTATTCGAGGTGCGGCTCGTCGCACCTTTGCACGCGTTCACTCCGTAACATAGATGAACCGTAGGGTGGGGCCCTGCCCCACCAAAACGTCGTTTGAAAATGGCATGAATGGTGGGGCAGGGCCCCACCCTACACATCAATTTCAGATCGGTTAAGCCTTGCCCCCTCCAGTGGCGCGGTGAAGGCTGCTACACTCCCGCCCCATGCTGCGATTCGATCATCTTGCCCTGCGCCGCGGTCCACGGCTGCTCTTCGACCGGGCCGACTTCACCCTGCATGCCGGCTGGAAAGTGGGCATCACCGGCGGCAACGGCACCGGTAAATCGAGCCTGTTCAGCCTGATCCTGGGCGACCTGCACGCCGACGAGGGTTCGCTCGATCTGCCTCCCAGACTGGAGATCGCCCACGTGGCCCAGGAGATGCCGGCACTGGAGACTCCCGCCATCGAGTTCGTCATCGACGGTGACCGGGAACTGCGCCGCATCGAGCGGGAGCTTGCGAACGCCCAGGCCGACGACGACGGCGAACGCCAGGCCCGCCTGCACGAAGCCCTGCTGCACGCCGACGGTTACAGCGCCCGGGCCCGCGCCGGTGAGCTGATGCACGGGCTGGGTTTTGCCATTGGCGACGAGGAGCGGCCGGTCAGCCACTTTTCCGGCGGCTGGCGCATGCGCCTGAACCTGGCCCAGGCCCTGATGTGCCGCTCCGATCTGCTGCTGCTCGACGAGCCCACCAACCACCTCGACCTGGATGCGGTGATCTGGCTCGAGGGCTGGCTGCGCAACTACCCGGGCACCCTGCTGCTGATCTCGCACGACCGCGACTTCCTCGACCGCATCAGCGACCACATCGTCCATCTCGAGCAGCAGCGGGCCACCCTCTACAGCGGCAACTACTCCGGCTTCGAACAGATCCGCGCCGCCCGCCTGGCCAATCAGCAGGTGGAGTATGAAAAACAGCAGCGGGAGATCGCCCACATCCGCGGCTATGTCGACCGTTTCCGTGCCAAGGCGACCAAGGCGCGGCAGGCCCAGAGCCGACTCAAGGCGCTGCAGCGCATGGAGCTGATCACGCCGGCCCACGTGGACTCCCCCTTTCATTTCGCCTTCCTGGCTCCCGACAAGAATCCTCACCCCCTGCTGCAGTTGCGTCAAGCCAGCGCAGGCTATGACCGGAACCCGATTCTGCAGGCAGTCGACATGACCATCGAGCCGGGTGATCGCATCGGCCTGCTGGGCCCCAACGGGGCCGGCAAGTCGACCCTGATCAAACTGTTGGCGGATGAGCTGACCCCGCTGCAGGGCGAACGGCTGCCGGCGCAGGATCTGCGCATCGGCTATTTCGCCCAGCACCAGCTGGAGCAACTCGATCCGCAGGCCAGCGCCCTGCTGCACCTGCAACGCCTGGATGCCCGGGCCAGCGAACAGGAGCTGCGAAACTTCCTCGGCGGCTTCGGTTTCCAGGGCGACCGGGTACTGGAACCGGTAGCTCCCTTCTCGGGCGGAGAGAAGGCCCGCCTGGTGCTCGCCCTGCTGGTCTATCAGCGCCCCAACCTGTTGTTGCTCGACGAACCGACCAACCATCTGGACCTGGAAATGCGCCACGCCGTTGCGCTCGCCCTGCAGGCCTACGAGGGGGCGATGCTGATCGTCTCTCATGATCGCCACCTGCTGCGCGTCACCACCGACCGGTTATGCCTGGTGCACGCGGGCCGGGTCGACGATTTTCAAGGCGATCTCGATGACTACCCCGGCTGGCTCGCCGAGCAACGTCGTAATCAGACCGATGCGCCGCAATCGGTCGCGCAGGGCGAGCATACCGCCAGTGCCCGCAAGGAGCGCAAACGCCTGCAGGCAGAACAACGCCGCCGACTGCAACCACTGAGGGACGAGCAGCAAAAGGTGGAGCGGGAGATGAACGGCCTGCAGCAACGACAGCGGGAGTTTGAACAGCAGCTCGCGGACAGTACCCTGTATGAAGCCGGGCGCAAAACGGAACTCAAAGCCCTGCTGGCGGACAAAACCGAGGTGGATCATCTGCTCGAGGCCGCGGAGATGCGCTGGCTCGAAATCGGCGAACAAATAGAGGCTGCAGAATCGCAGGAAACGTACTAAAGTGCCCACACAGGGAGTGGAACATGCCAGCTCCTGTAGAATGCTGCAGCTCTGAAGGCGAACAGAGACCCGATCGCTGCAGCTGCGCCGCCACGGACCGGTAGGCTGTTGCGACGCACGGTTAGACCCTTTGCACAGTTCGAGAGTTTACGATGAAAATCTACGTAGGAAACCTGCCCTGGAGCATCAAGGACGACGAGCTGCGTGACCTGTTCACGTCTTACGGCGACGTCTCCAGCGCTACTGTCATCATGGATAAATTCTCCGGCCGATCAAAAGGATTCGGCTTTGTGGAGATGGCCAGCGACGCCGATGCGGAAACGGCCATGAAGGCATTGAATGAAAAAGAGGTCGGCGGCCGCAACCTGCGGGTCAACGAGGCGAGACCCCGGGAAGACCGCCCAAACCGCAGACCCCGGCACTGAGCCTCAGCCGACTGCCGCACTCGGGAAATCAACCACGCCGCGGAATCGGATGGCGACACCGCCGGAGTCCTGCACCTAGTATGAAGTAGATAGATGAAGGCATTCGCTTCCCTGTTGTTGCTCTGTATCCTGGCGTTTTTGATCTGGCCTTACACGGCGGTCTATCGGCTCGACCGGGCGCTGACCCTGCATCATCGGCAAACCCTTGCCGAGATGATCGATATCGAATCGGTACGCGAGCAGATCAAGCGCAAGCTGAACAAGAACCTGGAGAGTTCGATCGGCAATGTCTCCAACAGTTTCATCGACTGGCTGCAGGAGGGCATCCAGAAGCTGGGCGCCGACGCCGTCGACCAGATGGTCGATACGGAGTGGGTGGCCGCTCAGCTGCGCTCCCACAACACCAATCCCAGCGAGGGCGGCTTCTACAGGCAGCTCAGCTACGCCTTCTTCGACGGTCCCGACCGGCTGCTGCTGCGCATCGGCGATCTCGATGACAATCCGGTTCATGCCCACCTCAAACTACAGGGCGCCGAATGGCGCATCACCGCCGTCTACAACTGACCTGGCTCTAAAGATTCATCGATCGCGGCCGCTTATTGTGTCTGAGGAGCGGCTCTGCTCCAGCCGGGCCCGCCGTGCCAAGAAAAACATGGCCCGTGGTGGCCACTGCGCTGTTTAGGGAGAGAATCGAAACATGGCCAAAATCCAATTCAATCAGGCCCTCTATGAAGCCTGCCCCACAGGGATGCTGGCAATCGACGACCAGGTCTGCATCCGCTGGATCAATCCGGCCCTGGAAACGATGTTGAGTCTGGACCGTGATGAGCTGGTCGGGAAGGACAAAACCACCTTGCCGGAGGGCCTGCACGCCCTTTTCGATGAAACCGACATCCTCCATCTCTCGCTCAACGGGGATGGGGAACGCTGGCTGCATCGTGAAGTGAAAGAGGTCGCCGACGGCGCCAACACCCCGTTGCGCGTCCATTTCTACCAGGACATCAGCTCCCAGGTGCAGGCCCAGCAGGAGAACGACCTGCTGCGACGCCAGGTGGAGGATCTGACCATCACCGACGCCCTGACCGGTATGGCCAACCGCAGGGCCACCCTGCAGGCACTCGAGGCCCAAGTCACCCGCAGCCGTCGCTATGGCAATCTGTTGACACTCGGCGCCATGCGCCTCACCCACCCGGACCTGCCCGATGTGGGTCTACCCGACGGTTCGATCCTGGCCCTCGCCCACTACCTGCGCGAGCGGCTGCGCTGGGCCGACATCATCGGCCGCTACGAGGACGAGCTGTTTCTGCTGCTGATGCCCGAGACCAGTGTCGAGGATGCCCATCGGTTGCTGGAACAGATCGTTGACGAGTGCAAGGAAGGCGTATTGAGCGACCTCGGCGACAATCCTCTGCCACAACTGGCCTTCGGTGTGGCCGCCTGGGAGAAAGGTGACGATCCAAAACGACTGATTCAGCGCACTCTGGCCACGCTCTGAGACAGGTGCGTTCATGCCTGTCTCGCAACGGATCAGTTTTGACGAAGGCATCAGCCGCAAGGACCTGAACACCATTCGCCAGCGCTTCCAGCGCCTGCATCGGGAGCGCCTATTACGCATCCGCGAGGAGTTGAGACCGAGTCAGCAGGAGTTTCTCGACCTGCTGCCACTGCTGTTTCACATCAACCACCCGATGCTGCCCGGCTACGTCAACAGCGAGACGCCGATCGGCATTCCCGACTTCAGCCCCCACCGGCGGGCCCTGGACGCAGCCAAGAAACTGAGCCGCAGCTTCGAATACAAGAAGCGAGCCCAACGCCAATACCATATTCACGGCGTCTATCTGATGGGCAGCACCGGCACCATCGGCCAATCCTCCAGCAGCGACTTCGACCTCTGGCTCTGCCATGATCCGGCCCTCAACGACGCCCAGCGCGAACTGCTGCAGCAGAAGAGCGCCCAGATCGAGAACAGTGCCGCCGAACTCGATCTGGAGCTGCACATCTTTCTCATCGATCCTGTCCGCTTTCGCCAGGGCCAGAAGGCCAAACTGTCGCGGGAGAGCACCGGCTCCACCCAGCACAGCCTGTTGCTGGAAGAGTTCTACCGCAGCGCCGTACTGCTGGCCGGGCGCTACCCGCTGTGGTGGCTGGTACCTCCCGAGTACGAGGAGGTCTACCAGGAGTATGCCGACAGTCTGCTGTTCCACCGCTTCGTCAAGCGCAGCGACGTGCTCGACCTGGGTGGTCTCGACAATGTGCCGGCCCAGGAGTTTTTCGGCGCCGCCCTGTGGCAGCTCTACAAGGGCATCGATTCGCCCTACAAATCGATCCTGAAGATCTTTCTCATGGAGGCCTACAGCCGTGACTACCCGTCACCGCGCTGGCTCGCCCAACAGGCGAAGGAGTCGGTCTACAGTGGAGAGAAGGATATCGACAAGCTCGACGCCTACATCCTGCTCTATCAACGGGTCGAAGAGTATCTCAAACAAAGCGGTGACGAGACGCGCCTGGACCTGGCCCGCCGCTGCTTCTATTTCAAGGTCGGTGAGCATCTGAGCCAGACCCGCCAGCAGGACAACTGGCGTATCCAGACCATGCTGGAACTGACCCGCCGTTGGGGTTGGGGCCAGACCCAGCTACAGATGCTCGACACCCGCTCGGCCTGGAAGATCGATCGCGTGATCCAGGAGCGCAACGCCCTGGTCGGCGTGCTCACCCGCAGCTATCGCATGCTGACCGACTTCGCCCGCAAATATGCCGAGATCAGCCCCCTCGACCCGCAGGAGCTGAATCTGCTGGGGCGCAAGCTCTACACCGCGCTGGATCACCGGCCGGGCAAGATCGACCACATCAACCCTGGCATCTCGCGCAATCTCTCCGAGCCGGAGCTCTCGCTCCACCACCGCCCGACCCGCGATGGCAATCTCGCCTGGATGCTCTATCGCGGCCGGTTGGAAGAGGAGACGCTGATCAACCAGATTCCGATCAAGATCTCCACCAATCTGATCGAGATCCTGCTCTGGAGCCACGTCAACCAGGTCTGGAACAGTGACACCCTGATCAGCCTCCACCCGGGCGAGACCGGGGTCAGCCGCAGTGAACTGCTCTCCCTGCACCATGCCGTCGAGCAGCTCTATCCCCACTACATGCCCCCCTCGGCCGGTATGCAGACACTGGCCAAGCCCGCCACGGCGATACAGATGGCGCTCTTCATCAATATCGGCACCGATCCCCTGGAGCACCTGACCAAAGAGGGCAAACAGCTGACCAGTGAACGTCACGATCCACTCAGCTTCGCCGCCAATCGAGCCAATCTGGCGATCCATCACGAGTCGATCGTACAGACCAGCTGGGGTGAGCTGCTGGTGAACCGCCACCAGGGTCCGGATGGCCTGCTCGACTCGCTCTGCAGTCTGTTGCACCTGCAACCCGGTAACGATGACCCGGAACCCCAGCTGCAGGCCTTCAGCTTCTCCAGTGTGCGCGGCCGGCAGATCGCACAGCGCGTGATCGAATTGTTCGCCCATATTCTCAGGCGCTTCCGCAGCGGCGCCCTCGCCAATGGCCGTTACGCCTTCCGCATGGGCAAGGCGTTTTTCATCGTGCAGCAGGAGGAGAGACGCTACAGCTGGCGCAGCCTGGATTCGTTCGACAGCCTGCTGGAAGAGCTGCAACAGCCGCAGCGGGTCTTCCGCACCCTGGAGTTCGACCCGGAGATCATGGCCAACAGCCCCTATCCCGTGATCTTCAAGACCGGCCGCCCGGATATGATCCAGCTCTTCTTCGAGATCAAAGCCCAAGAGGCCGAGATCACTATCCTCGACGAACAGGGCGCGCTCTTTCGCCAGACCCTGCAAGCCGACAGTCCCCGCTTTCTGATGCTGCAACAGAGACGATTCCTGAACAGTCTGCAGCAGCTCCACAACCTGCTCCCGGGTGACAGCGGCGACCTGCTGGCGGAGCCGGAGTTCTATGAACTGATCCGATCCCGCAGTGGTGAATACCGATGCGAACGACGACGCGTGCCACTGGTACGCGCCGATGACTATATGGAACTGACCCTGGTCAGCGAATCGGCCGAGCGGGGCGCCCGCCCCGTATCACTCATCTGCGGAGATCAGGAGTTCACCCGCCTGGAGTATGGTGACGAGCTCTACGACGTCACTGCCGAATACATCCACTCTCTGCGCCGTAGCAATGAGCATTACCCCATCTATCTCACCTCGCTTCGCCTGAGCGGATTCCAACCGATCGAACCGCCCACCACCGTCGAACTGTTGATGCTCAAGCGCAGGGTCGAGGAGCGGCTGAACGCCTTCTGAGTGCTTTCTCCGAGGTCGGACCCTATGAAACCCCTACCGACGAAACCAAAAACGGCACGCAAATGACCTCGTTCGCGGTGGGGGGGGGGGGCGCACCCCC
>JBNKYJ010000096.1:0-10130 GCA_050300835.1 Sedimenticolaceae bacterium | reverse complement strand
TGCGATGAAAGAAAAGCTCTCGCTTGGGATCTGCAACAGGCAAACCATTTGTCGTTTTGTGGAAAGTGCGTGTCTGCCCGTTGAAATATAAAAAGCAACTTTTATTCCCAAGTTTCAATGGTTCAATAATTCAATGGCTTGATTGTTGACGGCAGCGAGATGACGGGGTGCTTTGTAAATAGTTCCGACAGATTTCGATGGGTGAAGAGATCCTGATCGTTTCAAGATGTCATCGCGAGGGCGATGTTTTGGTGGTGATGATTCAACAAAACAGCGCAAGAATCAGACATAAGGATGACTGATGGCCGATGTGGTTCCGGCTACACGCTGTTCGCTTGATCGATGCCGACTGTTCTCATGCCTGTCGAAGCCTGGGGATTCGTCAATGAATCGATTTTGGCGAGGTCCATGGGTGGGGACAGAAAGTGCCCTTGCACATAGTCCACGCCCGATTCGAACAGGAAGCGAAGTATCTCGGCGCTCTCGACATATTCGGCAATGGTCTGTTTACCCAGAGAGTGAGCGATGTCGTTGATGGACTGAACGATTGCCCGGTCGCCTGAATCCGCCACCACCCCCCGGACGAACAGTCCGTCTATCTTTACAAAATCAACCGGCAGGTTTTTCAGGTGCGAAAAGGATGAAAAGCCGCAACCGAAATCGTCCAGAGCGAAGCGGCAACCCAACTCACTCAGCCGGGCGATCAGTTCGTTGGCGGAGACGAGGTTCGAGACGGCGGAGGTCTCGGTGATTTCGAAAATCACCTTGCCGGGATCGACCTCGCTGTTGACGATCAGGGACTCGATATCGTCGATCAGAGATTCATTGGCGATGGTCTGGCCGGAGAGGTTGATGGTGAACAGCCCCTTATAGTCCATGCGCTGTAAGTGGGCCAGTCTTCTCAGCGCGGCGTCGATGACCCAGAAGTCGATCTTGTCCATCATGTTGAAGCGCTCCGCCGTCGGCAGAAACGCCCCCGGAAAGACCATGCCCCATTCCGGATCGTCCAGGCGCAACAACACTTCATTGATGTGGAGTTCCTGCGGCACGATGGAGAGCAATTGCTCATAAACGGGGCCATCGGCGTCCGATCTCAAGGCGTAGGGAATATATTCAACGGGCATGATGGGCTGATAGTGGAGCACCAGAGTGTCCTCCATCAAGGCGTTGTGCAGCCGTGATGACCAACCCAGGTCCAGATCCATCGCCTTTTTACTATCGTTTTCCGGGATGAAGAGGTGGCTGCGGTTTCGCCCTTCGCCTTTGGCGATATGACAGGCGATATCCGCATTGGCGAGAATGTCGCCTGCCGATGTGGTGTCCCGATCGATCAGGGCGATGCCGATGGTGCCATTCACCTTATACTGCTTGCCGTTGTAGACGAATAGGTATGAATCGAGCATGTCGCGGTAGTCCTCGGCCACCTGATGCACACTCGCCCGGTTGACGTTGCGCAGAATGATGGCGAATTCGTCGCCCCCCAAGCGGGCCAGCAAGTCGGATTTCCTCAGCCTCAGCGTCATCTGTTGCGCTATCTCGATCAGTAAGTGATCGCCGGCGGCGTGTCCGGCCGTATCGTTGATGTACTTGAAACGGTCGAGATCGAGATAGAGCAGAGCACTGGTCTCTTCGCTGCGCTTGAGGCGCTCCGCCTCTTGCGAGAGCTGCTCCTTGAAATGGCGTCGGTTGTACAGCTTGGTCAGGACATCGTGACTGGCTTGCCAGCGCAACTCCTCTTCAAGCAGCTTGCGCTCGGAAATGTCGCGAAAGGCGACCACGGAGCCCTCCCGTTTCTCCTCGATGGTAAGCGGATAGATCGTACATTCAACCGGGATCGAGGTGCCTGACTTGTGCCAGAAGAGATCCTCTCGCGCATGGATCAACTCGCCGCCGGCATAAGCCTGCTGTAGAAAGCAGTTCTCTTGATCGACAGGATTGCCTTCCACATCGGCGGAGTGGAAGACTTCCAGCGCCAGCCTGCCGATCAGTCGCTCTTCGGGCTGATAGCCCAAAATCCGTCTGCATGCCGGATTGACGAAGGAGATGCGGCCTTCGGTATCCACGCCGTAGACGCCTTCGCCGACCGATCTGAGAATGCCGCTCAATCGCTCCCGTTCCTTGACGATCGATTTATGCGCGCGGATATGCCGACTCATGGCGTCAATGCGGGTCAGGAACAGGTCGTCGCTCTCGTTTTTGAACATGCACTCGACCGCACCCGCCTCAAGAGACTGTTTAATGGCCTTGTCGAGATAGGTTCCGGTGATGATCGCCGTCGTGATATTCGAGGTGAACTCATGGCCGTGTAACCGTTGGCACAAAACGTCACCGGTGGCGTCCGGCATGAAATAGTCGATGATGGCGATGTCATACTCGGACTCAAGGGCTTTTTGCATCCCTTCGGTGACGGAAGCGGCGGTTTCCGCGTGGTAACCATTGGCGGTCAACAGCCGCTGATACTTCACCCTGACCGTGGCCGAGTCGTCGACAAACAGCACCCGAATCGGCTCCACCACAGGCTTGGGCTCCAGTTGATGACAGGCCGGCGTGTTTACTTCCGTCAGCAGTTCGGATAGAGCGTCGGAACTCTTTTTGTAATCGGTCCATAGCAGCAGGGCGGTATTCGGCCTTCTCTTGGCCCGGGTAGTGATGGTGGATTGCGTTTCATGGATGAACGTAAGGACAGGAAGAGAGGCAAAGGCTTTCCTCTCAAACAATCTGTAGAGCTCTTCTGCGCCCGGATAAGTCGGATCGGGCCAGCCCAGGACGACGGCCTCGATGGCGCCCCGGTCATCCGAGCCCGCCTTGAAGCGCTCGAGCGCAGAGATGAAGTCGGAATCGGTTTCAACCTCGTAACCGGCTTTGATCAAAAGGTTTTTTTCGATGTGCCGAACAGTGGCTGAAAGTTCGATCAGTAAAACTCTTGGCAAAGGTACTACCCCGGGGGAGATGAAATACTGCGTCCAATCAAATAACCCTAGGATCTGTGTTGTTAACGGAATTCGGAGCGAAAACTTTAGTGGACACTCTCGGGAGTTGTCGCCGACGGCTCAGCCGATCACTGTCCAATCGGGATGGCGTGAGATATTAGTTATATAAAACAATATGTTGAGATTGCGTCTCTATAAGGTTGCCAATTTCGGATCAGCGGCTGTGCAAGGTGCATTGGTTGGGGTACGGGGATGAAGACTGAGGCGGAACGCCCCTCTGATAAGGGCTCGACCCTGATCATTTTACTAAGTGACCGGAATCATCAAATCGAAACAGTTGCTTGACGTACATCATTGAAAGCGCTTCGGATCCCATACTTTTCTTCTATTTCATTAAATACTGATGTAAATCTTTGATTGAGGCCCGGCACGCGGGTTTACGGGCGGCCGTGGTCAGGTTCCATCTCATGATCGAGCAGTGCTCGACGGGTCATCAAGGAGGGCTCGCTACCAGACTCTGAATTTCAATCGATCAAAGCAGTTACAGGAGAGACAACAATGAAGTTACGGCGGAGGTCTTTTCTCATCGGTTCGGCGGCCGTGCTCAGCATGGCGCTGGTGTTTCCAATAACCTCGTTCGCGGCCAAGCGTATCGTCTTCAGCGGCGGTCCGGCCGGCGGCACATTCCAGGTCGTGGCCAATGCCATTCAGGTCTACGGCCCGGTCAAGAGTAACGAAGTCTTCAAGGTCAAGGCGCAATCATCCGCCGGTTCGGTGGAGAATCTGCGCAAGGTCGACAAGGGCAAAGCCGATTTCGGCGTGGTCTATTCCGGACATGTCTATCTGGGGCGCAACGGTCTGTTGAAGAACGATCCCAACAAGTATGAAAACGTGATGGCGGTGGCTTACCTCTATGGTGCGCCGGCGCAACTGGTGACGCGCAAAGGGTCCGGCATCAAGAGCGTGAAGGATCTGATCGGTAAGAAGGTCGGTGTGGGCAACGCCGGTTCCGGCGCCTATGCCAACTGTGAACTCTTCTTCACCCACATGGGGGTGTGGGACAAGATCGAGCAGAACGCCCTGGGCTACAACGATGCGGCCGCCGCTTTCGGCAACAATCAGCTCGACGCCTTCTGGCTCTTCACCGCCTTTCCCAGCGGCGCGGTGATCATGGCCGCCCAGTCCAATGACATCGATCTGGTCAACGTGGGTCAGGATGCGATCGACAGTGGCTTCTATGAGAAGTTTCCCTACTTCTCCAAGCTGTCGGTTCCGGCCGGAACCTATCGCGGGGTCGATTACGAGACACCCTCCTTTCAGGACTCCACACTCTGGGTCGCCAACGCCAACGTATCCGACGATGTGGTCTATGACCTGCTGTCGATGATCTACACCGAAGAGGGTCTGGCGCATATGCGTTCACAGAAGAAGACCTTCAAGGAGATGGCCGTCGAGGACGGCGTCAAGGGCATCGTCACGCCGATGCATCCGGGCGCGGTCAAGTTCTGGAAAGAGAAGGGCGTACTCTGAGCAGGATGAAGCGGGAGGTCGCCACGGCGGTCTCCCGCGCCTGTCGACTACCGGTACCGAAGCATGCTTTACGATAAACTCCACAGGGTCGAGAAGTGGCTGTTCGATCTGCTGGCGCTGGTACTGGTGATCTTCTACTCCTACTCCGCGGTGCTCGAGCCGGCGCCGACCCAATACCACCGCGGTATCTACATCATCATCACCTATGTCCTGGTGTTTCTGATCTATCGTTCGAAGACCCTGATCGGGCGCGTGATCGACTATCTGCTGATCCTGGCCTCGGTGGTTTCCATCGGCTACTGGGTGCTCAACTTTCAGGACATCAACTACCGTGCGGGGGCGGAGACCGAACTCGACATGGCCATCGCCATGGTCGGCGTGCTGCTGGGCATCGAGCTGGCGCGACGGGTGGTCGGCAACATCTTCGTCGTCATCGGTATCGTCATGCTGCTCTACGGCGTCTATGGCGACTATGCGCCGGAGCTGATCTCCCACGCGGGCGATAGCTTCCCCGAACTCTGCACCAGCATCTTCTACAAGAGCGACGGCGTGTTCGGCATCATGGCCAACGTGCTCGCCACCTATATCCTGCTGTTCGTCATCTTCGGCGCCTTTCTCGAGCGCAGCGGCGCGCAGCGTTTCTTCATCGATTTCCCCCTGGCCGCGGTCGGCCACAAGATCGGCGGTCCGGCCAAGGTCTCGGTCATCGCCAGCGGCCTGTTCGGGTCCATCTCGGGCAGCGCCATCGCCAACACGGTCTCCACCGGCTCCTTCACCATTCCGACGATGAAGAAGGCGGGCTTCAAACCGCATGTGGCGGGCGGCATCGAGCCGGCGGCCTCCATCGGCGGCATGTTCATGCCGCCGATCATGGGAGCGGGTGGTTTCATCATGGCGGAGCTCACCGGCGTTGCCTACTCGCAGATCATGCTGGTTGCCCTGTTTCCCGCCCTGATGTACTTCTTCAGCGTCTTCGTCATGGTCCACTACGAGGCGAAGCGCCACAACATCGTCGGCGAGCGCTCGGAGGTCAGGGCGTTCGATATCCTCAAGCGGGAGTGGTACTACATCCTGCCGCTGGTGGTGATCACCATCCTCATGCTGATGGGGTATTCGCCGGGCTATTCGGCAATCATCGGCATGCTGACCTGCATCGTCATCAGCTGGTTCCGCAAGGACACACGCATCGATCTCAAAGGTTTCGTCGAGGCCTCCCGGGCGGGCGCGGAGAACAGTCTGAAGATCGGCGCCACCGTGGGCGTGATCGGCATCATCATCGGTGTCCTGACCTACAGCGGACTGGTGCTGACCTTCGCCGACATCGTCATCGAACTGGCCGGTGGCCGGCTGTTCCTGACCATCCTGTTGATCGCGCTGGCCTCCCTGGTATTGGGTATGGGGGTGCCGGTGACGGCGGCCTATCTGATCACGGCGGTGGTGGCGGTGCCGGCCCTGACCCATCTCGGGGTCAACGAGGTGGCGGCGCACATGATCGTCTACTGGCTGTCGCAGGATTCGAACATCACGCCGCCGGTTTGCATCGCCGCCTTTGCCGGCGCCACCATCGCCAAGGCCAACATGTGGCGCACCGCGTTCACCTCGTTCAAGTTCGCCAAGTTTCTCTACCTGGGGCCCTTCCTGTTCGGCTATGTGCCGGAGTTCTCCCTCAATGGCACCCCACGGGACATCATCATCGTCTTCGTGCTCATCATTCTCGGTACCTGGGCTTACGGCTGGCTGCTTAGCGGTATCTGGCTGGATGGACTGAAAGGACTGTTTCGCAAGACCGCCTGATTAGCACTCAGACTCGCCGTAGGTGGCGAAATCGAGGTAGGCCTGCATCTCCTCCAACGCCGGCGAACCATCCGCCAACAGCGTGCCGTTGCAACATAATGCAAACCGTGTGTAGCGCAACCCGCGATGTCTCATCATCCTCACACTCTCAATCCTGTAAGCCAAACCGATCCTCGGCCTGATGTTGCATTCCGATAATTCGAGCTACCCATTAGTGGGTAGATAGCGACATATGTGATTTCGTTATTTTATTATTTGGACAATTTCAAATTGATGAATGTAAAAATAGTTAATAAATACTTGCCTTTAATCAACCGCCAAGTTGTGCGCGAAAGGCCATTGTGCTGTTATGGGAAAAGATTCAGAGGAAAGACGCATCATACGATTTTTTGTCAGGGATCCTCTGGTTGTATTGACCTTGACGATGGTTGTTGTTGGTCCGCGCAATGCGTTCGATGTTGTGTTTTACCTGTCTGTTCCGCAGCCTGTTTCTTCTCGGGCTCATGGGCCTGTCACTGACCCTTTCCGCCGCCGAGACCCATCGCCACAAACTCGGTGTGCTCGCTTTTCGTCCCAAGGCGGAGGTCGTTCGAAAGTGGCAACCACTCATCGATTACCTCAACGCAACCTTACGCGATCAGCGCATCGAACTGGAGGTCATGAACTATCCCGAGCTGGAACGGGCCATCGCGGAGCAGCGGCTCGACTTCGTGCTGACGAATCCGGCTCACTATGTGCACATGACCTTCCGCAACGGCCTCTCCTCGCCACTCGCCACCCTGGTACCCATTGAACACGAGCATCCTCTCAGCGGTTTCGGCGGCGTCATCATCGCCCTCAAGTCCCGAGCGGATCTGGAGCAACTGCAGGATCTCAAGGATCGACGCATTGCGGCCGTCTTCCGCGGCTCGCTCGGCGGCTATCAGGCCCAGGCGATGGAACTGCATATGCTGGGTATCGAGGTGGCAAAGGATGTGGAGCTGTTCGAGACCGGCATGCCCCACGACCGGGTGGTGAAAACCGTGCTGGCGGGCGAAGCCGATGCCGGGTTCGTACGCACCGGCGTGCTGGAAGCCATGGCGAAGGAGGGAACGATCGATCTTTCACGGCTGAAGTTGATTAATCCCCAGCAGCCGCCGGACTTTCCCTTCCTGTTGTCGACCCGGCTCTATCCCGAGTGGCCCTTCGCCGCCATGCCCCAAGCGGAACCGGATCTGGCCCGACGCGTCGCCGCGGCCCTGCTGGCCTTGCCCCACGACGGCGGGGTCGCCCAGCGGATAGACATCCAGGGCTTTACCATACCGTACGACTACGAGCCGGTGAGGGCGCTGCTGCAGGGACTGCGCCTGCCGCCCTATGATGAAGCGCCGAACTTCACCGTCCATGATGTGCTGGACAAGTATGGCCTGGCCCTGCTGTACGCGGCAATCATGGGCCTGGTGATCCTGCTGCTGACCTTCAGGTCGTTGCTGCTCAACCGGCGTCTGGGTAACGAGCGACGGCGGGTGACGCGTCAATCCGAAGAGTGGCAGCGGCTGCTGGCCGCGCTGGGTGACGGGGTGTTCGGGCTCGATCAGCAGGGTCGATGCGGTTTCATCAATCCGGCCGCCTTGAAAATGCTCGGATTCAGCCGGGAAGAGGTCATCGACTCGGATCTGCATGCGCTGTTTCATGCCAGAAGGGAGGACGGCAGCAACTACCCGCACACGGATTGCCCGGTTCTGAAGACCCTGGACGACGGTGAAACCCGCCATCTGGAGAACCGGTTCACGCATAAGGACGGTTCAGGGGTGCCGGTGATGATGACGGTGACGCCGGTCGTCAGCCAAGGTCAGCGGGAAGGGGTGGTGGTCGTTTTCAACGACATCTCCGAGCGACTGCGGTTGGAAGAGGAGCTGCGCACCCAGGCGACGACCGACACCCTGACCGGCCTGCCGAACCGACGCCAGTTCCTCAAGGAGCTCGATGAAGAACTGGACCGGATCAGACGCCACCCCGAACAGGCCTCGGCCGTACTCATGGTTGATCTGGACGATTTCAAAGCCGTCAATGACCGCTACGGTCACTCGGCGGGCGATAGGGTACTGAAACACTTCGCCAGCGAACTGGTGCGCATCTCCCGCAAGAGTGACAAGCTGGGACGTCTGGGCGGGGAGGAGTTCTGCCTGCTGTTGCCGACAACGACCTTGCAACAGGCGTGTCAGATGGCGGATCGGCTGTGTCGGGACATCGCCGGTTCACTGGTGCGTGTCGACGGCGCCAGTCTGCACTACACCGTGAGTGTGGGGATCGCCATGATGCGGGCGGGCGATCGCTCGGTCGACGACGCGCTCAAGCGCGCCGATGCCGCCCTCTACGGCGCCAAGGACGCCGGCAAGAACTGCCTCAGCTGTGAAATCGGCGGCGCCGATGAAGCGGAAGCGGCCGGGGAAAACAACACCTGATCAGCCTTCGAACCACAGGATAAGCCAGCAGCCTGCCCGCGACTAAAAACCCTACAAAAATGCTGGTAAATCACTAACCAGCTCAACCCTCCAACGGTTATCGTCCCATCCAGCAAATTCCCGTGCTTACATTCGGGTAGGCGCTAAGCTGCTGTTATTTTGTGTAAAAAAGTCATGGCATAACAGTTGCTATCAGGTATTCAAGTGCGTAGCGATCAGAAACACCACCGCACATTTGGATGGCTTGCTACCTGGAGGAGCAGTTATGACCGAAACCTTCTATGACGTCATGCGACGTCAGGGCATCACTCGACGCAGTTTCCTGAAGTTCTGCAGTCTCACCGCATCCGCGCTCGGCCTCGGCCCGGCACTGGTGCCGAGAATCGCCGAGGCGATGGAGACCAAACCCCGCATCCCGGTACTCTGGCTGCACGGCCTGGAGTGCACCTGCTGTTCGGAGTCGTTCATCCGCTCCGCCCATCCGCTGGCCAAGGACGTGGTGCTGTCGATGATCTCGCTCGACTACGACGACACCATCATGGCCGCCGCCGGCCATCATGCGGAAGCGATCGTCGAGGAGACCATCGAGAAGTACGACGGCAACTTCATCCTGGCGGTGGAGGGCAACCCGCCGCTGGACGAGGACGGCATGTACTGCATCATCGGCGGCAAGCCCTTCGTCAACCAGCTGAAGATGGCCGCCGAGCACTGCAAGGCGATCATCTCCTGGGGCTCCTGCGCCTCCTGGGGCTGCGTGCAGGCGGCGCGGCCCAACCCGACCCGCGCCACCCCCGTTCACAAGGTGCCGGGCCTGGCCGACAAGCCGATCATCAAGGTGCCGGGCTGTCCGCCCATCGCCGAGGTGATGACCGCGGTGATCACCTATATCCTCACCTTCGAGCGGTTCCCCGAACTCGACCGCCAGGGCCGTCCGAAGATGTTCTACAGCCAGCGCATCCACGACAAGTGCTACCGCAGGCCCCACTTCGATGCCGGACAGTTCGTCGAGGCCTGGGACGACGAGTCGGCGCGCAAGGGCTACTGCCTCTACAAGATGGGCTGCAAGGGGCCGACCACCTACAACGCCTGTTCCACCGTGCGCTGGAACGGCGGGCTCTCCTTTCCGATCCAGGCCGGCCATCCCTGCATGGGCTGCTCCGAGGACGGCTTCTGGGACAAGGGCTCCTTCTATCAGCACGTGACCGACATCCACCAGTTCGGGGTTGAGGCCAATGCCGACAAGGTCGGCTTCGCCGCCGCCGGCGTGGTCGGTGCGGCCGCCGTGTCCCACGCCGCCGTCACCGCCATCAAGAACGCGCAGAAGAAAGGAGACCAGGATCAATGACTACGAAAACCACACCCAACGGTTACACCCTGGACGATGCCGGCCAGCGCGTGGTGGTCGATCCGGTCACCCGCATCGAAGGCCACA
>JBNKYJ010000095.1:0-10985 GCA_050300835.1 Sedimenticolaceae bacterium | reverse complement strand
TTTTCCAAAAAAATCTATAGTACAAATGCAAGAAATTACGCTAACATTATGATCATACTGGAATCTGGGGACAATTTCCGGCCTTGATCTCTAGCCTTGCCGACGTCACAAGCCAGCTTCGTATCCAAGGGAATCGTTATGCCATATCTTAACAACAAACTCATCGGATTCATCCTCGGGCTGCTGCTCTCCTGCAGCGCCATCGCCGCCGAACCCGTGGCCCTCAATCCGGCACACCCGGAGCGCTACACGGTGGTCAAGGGCGATACCCTGTGGGATATTTCCGCGCTCTTCCTGCGCGATCCCTGGCTCTGGCCCGAAGTCTGGTACGTCAATCCCCAGATCGAAAATCCGCACCTGATCTATCCCGGCGACGAGATCCTGCTCACCTACCGCGACGGTCGGCCGATCCTGACCCTCAACCGCAAAAACAGGCTTTCACCCCAGGTCCGCGCCACACCGATCGATGAGGCGATTCCGACCATTCCCATCGATGCCATCGCCCAGTTCCTGACCCGCCCCTTCGTGATGGAGGAGAACGAACTGGAACAGGCCCCCTATATCGTTCACTTCCTGGATGACCATATCATCGGCGGTGCCGGCATCTCCTTCTATGCCCGCAGCATCATGCAGGACGACACGTTACGCTATACCATCGTCAGACCGGGCAAGCCCTACAAAGATCCCGAGACCGAGGAGATCCTCGGCTATGAAGCCGCCTTCATCGGTGACGCCGATCTGAAGCGCACCGGCGATCCGGCCAAGCTCTTTATCGCCTCCTCCGAAATGGAGGCCATCATCGGCGACCGGCTGATCAAGGCCGAAGAGGATGAGCCGCTGGTCAACTTCCAGCCACGCGCGCCGGAGGCCGATATCGAGGGTCGCATCATCTCGGTGCTCAACGGCGTCTCCCAGATCGGCCAGTATAACGTGGTGGTGCTCAGCAAGGGTGCGCGCGACGGCCTGGAACCCGGCCATGTGATGCAGATCCTGCAGGGTGGCGAAGATGTCCGTGACATCATCAAGGGACGCGGCGAAACCTTCACGACACCGCTCGAGGAAGCGGGTATCCTGATGGTCTTCCGCACCTTCGACAAGGTCAGCTTCGCCCTCGTGCTGCGCGCCACCAAACCGCTGCATGTGCTCGACTGGGTACGGCCTCCCAGGAGCTGACCGCCTCTCACAAGGTGACCGTTCATGGATGAACAGATGCAACTCGATCCCGAACGGGTGGCCTGGCTGCGACTGAGCCAGACCCCCGGCATCGGCAGCCGCTATTTCGTCCGCCTGCTCGAACGCTTCGGTCTGGCGGCGAGGGCGCTGCAGGCGACCCGCGACCAATTGAACACGCTCGGCATACCGAAACGCACCATCGAAGCCCTGCGCCTGATGGGGGAGGACGCCGTCGCCCCGACCCTCGACTGGCTGGCCCAACCGGGCCATCAGATACTCACTCTGGCCGACAGCGACTATCCCGACCTGTTGCGGCAGATCGACGATCCGCCCCCGGTACTCTATCTGATTGGTGACAAGAGCCTGCTGCACCAACCCCAGCTGGCCATCGTCGGCAGCCGCAATCCAACCCCCAGCGGCCTCGGCAACGCCCGTGAGTTCGCCCGCACCCTGGCTTCCTCGGGTCTCTGCATCACCAGCGGACTGGCCACCGGCATCGACGGCGCGGCCCATGAGGGCGCCCTCGCCGGCGGCACCACCATCGCCGTCCTGGGAACGGGTCCGGACCGCATCTACCCCGCCAGCCATCATGAGCTGGCCCATCGCATCGCCAACACTGGCCTCCTGATCACGGAGTTCCCCCCCGGCACACAGGCCCGGGCAGAGAACTTCCCGCGTCGAAATCGCCTCATCAGCGGCCTTTCGCTCGGCACCCTGGTGGTCGAAGCGGCACCCCAAAGCGGTTCGCTGATCACCGCCCGCCTGGCGATCGAGCAGGGACGTGAGGTCTTCGCCATACCCGGCTCGATCCACAATCCCCAGGCGCGCGGCTGCCATGCCCTGATCCGGCAGGGGGCCAAGCTGGTGGAGTCGGCGCAGGACATCATCGAGGAGTTGGGCGCCTTGCTCGGCAGTCTGGAAGCCGCTGCCGAACCCTCGGAGACCCCGACTCAGCCGGCGAGCGATCGGCTTCTGGACCCCGACTACCGTAACCTGCTGGATGCCCTGGGTTATGATCCGGTCTCAATTGACGAATTAATCGCCCGAACCGGTTTGACCGCCGAGGCGGTTTCGTCCATGCTGCTGTTGCTTGAGCTGGAAGGTCATGTATCATCAGCACCGGGCGGCCGGTACAGCCGCGCAGACACCCCAGCATCCCGCCCCAGCGGGAGAGAGAACACATGAACGAAAACGTGGTCGATATCCTGATCTACCTCTATGAGAACTACATGGACGGTGAACAGGCCCCACCCTCCGATCAAAACGATCTTCGCAGCGAACTGACCCAAGCCGGCTTCTCCAGTATCGAGATCGACAAGGCCTTCGACTGGCTCGACGAGCTGGCCGATCATGCCCTGTCGCCCCAGAGCGAAGCCCATCAGCCCCACTCCCTGCGCATCTTCACCGAGGAGGAGATGGCCCGGCTCGACGTGGACTCCCGTGGTCTGCTGCTGTTCCTGGAGCAGAACGAGATCCTCACCCAGACCGCCCGCGAACTGGTCATCGAGCGCTCACTGGCCCTCGACACCCCGATCATCACGGAAGAGGAACTGAAGTGGATCATCCTCCTGGTGCTGATGAATCAGCCCGGCCAGGAGGCCGCCTTCGCGCGCATGGAAGACATGGTCTACAACGAAGCCCCTCAATACCTGCACTGACACAGGGTCTTTAACATCAAGACTTGATTTCTCCGGCGCGGGAGGTTTCACTGTCCCGCGCTCTTAATCTATTGAACCCGACTGACTCTGCATGAATCTGGTAATCGTCGAATCACCGGCCAAGGCCAAGACCATCAAGAAATATCTTGGCGGCGGCTTCGAAGTGCTCGCCTCCTACGGCCACGTGCGCGACCTGGTGCCGAAGGAGGGCGCGGTCGATCCGAACAACGGCTTCGCCATGAAGTACCAGGTGATCGAGCGCAACGACCGCCACGTGCAGGCCATCGCCAAGGCGCTGAAGCAGTCCGACGCCCTCTACCTCGCAACCGACCCGGACCGCGAGGGCGAAGCCATCTCCTGGCACCTCTCCGAGTTGCTGAAGGAGAAGGGCAAGCTGAAGGACAAGCCGGTCTTCCGGGTGGTCTTCAACGAAATCACCAAGAAGGCGGTGAATGACGCCATCGCCCATCCGCGTGAGCTCTCCCACGCCCTGATCGACGCCCAGCAGGCGCGCCGGGCGCTGGACTATCTTGTCGGCTTCAACCTCTCTCCCCTGTTGTGGAAGAAGGTACGCCGCGGTCTCTCAGCAGGCCGGGTGCAGAGTCCCGCCCTGCGCATGATCGTGGAGCGGGAGCAGGAGATCGAGGCCTTCAAGCCGGAAGAGTTCTGGACCATCGAGGCCGACTCCGAAAAGGCAAATCAGGCATTCTCCGCCAAGCTGACCCACTACCGCGGCGAAAAGCTGGACAAGTTCAGCATCAACAACGAGGCCGATGCTCAGGCGGCAGAGAAGACCCTGACCGAGGCAGGCGCCGACGGCCTGCAGGTGGTCAAGGTCGAAAAGAAGCAGCGCAAGCGCAATCCGGCGCCGCCCTTCACCACCTCCACCCTGCAGCAGGAGGCGGCGCGCAAGCTCGGCTTCACCGCCCAGCGCACCATGCGCACCGCACAACAGCTCTACGAGGGCGTCGACGTGGGCCAGGGCACCGTCGGTCTGATCACCTACATGCGTACCGACTCGGTCAACCTCGCCGACGAGGCGGTCGACGAGATCCGGGGATTCATCGCCGACAAGTATGGCCAGGACCAGCTGCCATCCGAACCGCGCCGCTACAAGACCAAATCGAAGAACGCCCAGGAGGCCCACGAGGCGATTCGCCCGACTTCGGTGCTGAGAACGCCCGATGAGATCAAGGACCACCTGACCAAGGACCAGGCCCGGCTCTACGAGCTGGTGTGGAAGCGGGCCGTGGCCTGCCAGATGATCCACGCCACCATCCACACCGTGGCCGCCGACCTGCAGTGCGGCGAGGGCAATCTCTTCCGCGCCAACGGCTCGGTGATCGCCAAGCCCGGCTTCATCGCCGTCTACCAGGAGGGTTTGGACGACGCCGCCAAGGGCGACAATGACGAGAAGATCCTGCCCCCCCTGATCGAAGGCGAGACCATGCCGCTGAAGGCGATCCGCCCTGAGCAGCACTTCACCGAGCCACCGCCCCGCTACAGCGAGGCGACCCTGGTCAAGGCGCTGGAGGAGTATGGCATCGGCCGTCCCTCCACCTACGCCTCCATCATCTCCACCCTGCAGGACCGGGAGTACGTGGTGCTCGACAAGAAGCGCTTCAAACCCACCGACGTGGGCCGGGTGGTGAACAAGTTCCTCACCGAGTACTTCACCCGCTACGTGGACTACGACTTCACCGCCAATCTGGAGGACGAGCTCGACGCCGTCTCCCGCGGCGAAGAGGCCTGGGTGCCGCTGTTGAGCAAATTCTGGGGTCCGTTCAAGGACCAGATCGACCACACCCAGGAGAACGTCAAGCGCAGCGACGTCACCCACGAGGCGCTGGACGAGGCCTGTCCCAAATGCGGCAGCCAGCTCTCCATCCGGCTCGGCCGTCACGGCCGCTTCGTCGGCTGCACCAACTACCCCGAGTGCGACTACACCCGCGACCTCAACGCCGACGGCGCCGAGAAGGAGGAACCGGAAGTGGTCGAGGGGCGCAAGTGCCCCGAGTGCGGCTCCGACCTGGTGATCAAGCGGGGCCGCTACGGCAAGTTCATCGGCTGCTCCGGCTACCCCAAGTGCCGCTACATCGAGCCCCTGGAGAAACCGGAGGACACCGGCGTCAGCTGCCCCAAGTGCCACAAGGGCACCCTGTTCAAGCGCAAGTCGCGCCGCGGCAAGGTCTTCTACTCCTGCTCCACCTACCCCGACTGCGACTATGCGGTCTGGAACGAGCCGGTCGCCGAACCCTGCCCCAGCTGCGGCTGGCCGATCCTCACCATCAAGACCACCAAGCGCAAGGGCACCGAGAAGGTCTGCCCGCAGAAGGATTGCTCCTTCAGCGAACCGGTCGAGGAATAGCAATTCACCACCCCGATAACATGTAGGGTGCGGCTTGCCGCACCATCAACGTCGATACCGATGCAATGCGTAGGGTGGGGCCCTGCCCCACCGAAATCTCTCTATCAGACGCAAATGGTGGGGCTGGGCCCCACCCTACACTTTGAATAAGGCTGGGCGTAAATCGTATGATCCTGACGGTGCGGCAAGCCGCACCCTACGTATTTTTTGAGGTCTTCTGTTCTTCCAACGCCCGGTGAATCCCGCCGATGATCGCCACCGCCTCCTCCATGTGATCGAAGGCGTGGCTGCCGCCCTCGAAGAGTCTGATATCGGCGATGCCGTCATAGGCCGCCACCGCCCGGCGGTAGTCGATCAGCTCGTCGCCCTTGTCGTGCAGCAGGGTCACCGGCAGACCGATCTCAGCCGGCTCGGTAGAGAAGGCCTGGGTCGCCGCCACCATCTCCGCTGAAAGGAAATAGCGCTCGTCCTTCGCCTCGTTGTATTGCCATCCTTCGACCTGTTGCAGCAGCTCCCAGGGGTGCAGGGCGGGATTGATCATCACCAGATGATCGAAATCCAGACGATGGGCCAGCCAGGCGCCGTAGAAACCACCCATGGAGCTGCCCACCAGCAGGCGCGGCGTGCTTGCCCCCCTGTCCCGCAGCAGCGCCGTCAGTTGCCCACGCAGAGACTCCACCGCCTGCTCCGCCGACTGGGCCGGGTAGGTGGGACTGACCACCTCGAGCGGCGCCAGCCGTTGCCGCAGCACGGCCGCTTTATGAGAGGTGCCTGCACTGTTGAGACCGTGAAGATAAATGATCATCTATCGATGCCCTGAAACTCACACCTGCCGAATGCTGGAGAACCGTAGGGTGGGGCCCTGCCCCACCGAAGTCCCTCTACTGAACGCAAATGGTGGGGCAGGGCCCCACCCTACGTTTTGAACAAGGCTCGGTATTGCGGCGGACCACACCCCACCGACACAGTGGGCGTGAACATATTTCGCCAGCCCGGATTCGACAGGGTGTATATCTGTACCGCTCCATTATGTCGGCTCAGACGCATCAACCCAAGCCGCGCCTGATCGCGTCACGTCATACCCTGGTATGACAAGCAATCCGCCCCGCCTTGACCCCTCTGTCACAAACCGGTAGCGTTGCGCCCTGCTGAAGGTGCCCGGCAGCGACCGGGTTAAACGGGAAGCAGGTGAAAAGCCTGCACTGCCCCCGCAACGGTAAACAGCATACATGCCGCAACAGGCCACTGTGGCCCAGGGTCGATCCCCGCCATGGGAAGGCGTCGGCATCGGACGGTCTCCCGCTTGGGAAGTGCCGCCAAAGCTGCGAGTCCGGATACCGGCCTTGGCGAAAGCTGTGTTGCGGTGGGCGGCATGGCAGCGTCCGCGGCCCGCCGTCACGCTCCCATCCTCCCGCCCCACACCCAAACCATCCACCGACGCGGGTGTGCGTCATCGGGAGTACACCATGAAATTGCACCAGAGCCCTGTGTGGCCGGCCGTCGGCCTGTCACTCGCCTTCACACCGTCCCTGTGGGCATCCACCCACATGCCGACCATCGTCGTCAGCGCCTCGCGGGTCGAACAGACCAGCATCGAAACCCCGGCCAGTATCACCCTGATCAACCGCCAACAGATCGAGTCCAGCGGCGCCCATGACCTGACCCAACTGCTGCAGGCCCGAGGCGGCATACAGATCGACAGCCTCTACGGCCACGCCCACAACGCCAGCGTCGACATGCGCGGCTTCGGCCCCACGGCCGGCTCCAACACCCTGATCCTGATCGACGGCCGGCGCCTCAACAACAGCGGCGACAGCGCCGCTCCCGATCTCAGCGCCATCGACCTGGGCCGGATCGAACGCATCGAGATCGTCCAGGGCAGCGCCGGCACCCTCTACGGCAACCAGGCGGTGGGCGGCGTGATCAACATCATCACGCGCACGCCGCAGGCCTTCGAGGCCAATGTCGAAGCCGGCGCCGGCAGCTATGGCGGACGCTCACTGCGGGCCGACCTGGGCCAGCGGTTGGACAACGGCTTCTCCTACCGGCTCAGCGCCAAGCGGGAGACCGCCGACAACTACCGGGACAACAACCGCACCGAGCAGCAGGATCTCAATCTGCGACTCGATTACGAACACGAGCATGGACGTCTCTTCATCGAGCAGCAGGCGGCCGACGACGAGCAGGAACTGCCCGGCTCCCTCTTCGCCGAGGAGATGACGGCCGACCGCCGCCAGTCCGCCGCCGCCTACGCCGGGGACTACAGCGACACCCGTACCGATACCACCCGTATCGGCCTGGAGCAGGACCTCTCGCTCAACTGGCGCATCGAGGGCGAGGCCAGCTACCGCCACAACGACCGGGAGTTCCAGACCAGCTTCCGCACCTTTCCCGGCTCCCTGGCGACCCAGGATCGCAAGGTCAAGGGGCTCAACCCGCGCCTGATCGGTCTGATTCCCCTGCCCCATGGCGAGGCCACACTCACCGCCGGCGCCGACCTGGAGCGCACCGACTATGCCCTGATGACCAGCTTCGGCCCGCAGGAACTGGAGCAGTCGGTGGACGCCCTCTACATCCAGTTCACCGCCCCGCTCACGCAGACCCTCTCCACCACGGTCGGCTGGCGCCGGGCCGAGGTGGACAACCGCATCGACACCGGCAGTGGCGAGGATCAGCTCGACGATAGGGTGAATGCCGGGTCAATCGGGCTGGTGGCACGCCCCATCGATGGCCTGCGCCTGTTCGTGCGGGTCGACGAGAACTACCGCTTCGCCACCGTCGATGAACACACCAACGTCATCTTCGGCCAGCCGGTCGGCATCGATAACCAGACCGGCATCTCTCACGAGGCGGGCGCCGAATGGCAGCAGACCGGCTTCAACGCCAAGGCGGTACTCTATCGTCTCGAGCTGGAGAACGAGATCAGCTTCGACACCACCGGCTTCATCAACACCAACCTGGAGGAGACCCGCCGCCAGGGGCTGATCCTGGAAGCCAACTGGCAAGCGACGCCGAGCCTGGCCCTCTCCGGCAGCTTCACCTACACCGACCCGACCATCACCGCCGGGGCCTTCGAAGGCAACCGCATCCCCCTGGTCTCCGCCCGCAGCGCCCGCGTGGCACTCGACTGGCTGGCGAGCCAGCACTGGCAACTCTTCGCCGAGGGCATACTGCGCAGCGACCGGGTCTTCGGTGGCGACTTCGCCAACGCCTTCGAGAACCTGCCCGGCTACGGTCTGCTCAATATCGGTGGCCACTACGACCAGGGCCCCTGGCGTTTCGGCCTGCGCATCGACAACCTGCTCGACAAGGCCTACGCCGCCTCCGGCTCGGTGGGTTACGATAGCAGCTTCACCCCCCGGGAGGCCTATTTCCCGGCTCCGGAACGCAGCCTGTGGCTGAATGCCCGCTATCAGTTTGAATAACGCATGACCCGAAACCCCGCCCAACAGACCCCACTCACTGGTCGTCTTGTCGCCGTCCTCTTCTTGTGGTGCCTGTTGGGCGGTTCTGCATCAGCGGAGCGGCCCCAGCGGGTGGTCTCGATCAACCTCTGCAGCGACCAGCTGCTGCTGATGCTGGCCGATCCCGACCAGGTGGCTTCGGTCAGCAATCTGGCGGTTGAGCCTCTCAGCTCCTTCGTCGCCGAGCAGGCGGAACGCTTTCCGCTGAACCAGGCCCGGGCGGAGGAGTTGATCGCGCTGCGGCCGGACCTGGTGCTGGCCTCCATCCACGACAACCCGCGTCTGCTGACTACCCTGGAGACCCTTGGCTACCGGGTGGAGCGGCTGCCATCGGTAAGCGACCTGGCAGGTATCGTCGCCAGCATCCGCCGGGTAGCCGGCCTGCTGAACCAGACCGAACGCGGTGAGACGATGATCCACCGCATGCGCCAACGCCTCGACAGCGGCGTCGCGACGACGCCCGCTTCGCGACCCAGCGCCCTCTTCTACCAACCCCGGGGCTACACCAGCGGACGCCATACCCTGCAGGACGAGGCCCTGCGCCTGGCCGGCTGGCGCAACCTGGCCGCCGAGCAGGGCATCGAGGGCTACGCCCCGGTCGACATGGAGCACCTGCTGCGCTGGCAGCCGCAACAACTCTTCACCTCCACCTATGACGGCTCAGGCGACTCCCTGGCCGAGCGCCAGCTGCTGCATCCCGCCCTCCGCCGCATGACCGCCGACCGGCCGCTGCAGCCGGTGCCCTACCGCTACTGGATCTGTCCCGGTCCCATGCTGGCCGACGCGGTGGCCCTGCTACGCGAGGCCCGTAGCCGGCTGCCCGCTGCGCCGGAGCCAAGGCAATGAGCCCCGCGCTGACACAGCGCCAACTCAATCTGTTGCTCGGCGGGTTGCTGCTGCTCACCGCCGGGCTCTCCCTGCTCACCGGCAGCGAGGCCATCCCCCTGCTGCAGGCCCTGCGCGAGAGCCTGGCCGAGCACCCCGGCATGGCCGGCCTGATCCTCACCGAACTGCGCCTGCCGCGTACTGCCGTGGCCCTGATCGCCGGCGCCTCGCTGGGGCTCTGCGGTGCGTTGATGCAATCCCTGCTGCGCAATCCCCTGGCCAGTCCCGGACTCATCGGCAGCGCCAACGGGGCGGCCCTGGGCGCGGTGATCTGTCTCTATTTCGGCCTCGCCGGGGCGGCCGCCTTCATCCTGCCCCTGGGCGGCATGCTCGGCGCCCTGCTGGCCACCTTCACCGTCTACCTGCTGGCGGGCCGGGACAGCGGCAGCCTGACCCTGATCCTGGCCGGGGTGGCGGTCAACGCCTTCACCCTGGCCCTGGTCTCGCTGCTGCTCAACCTGGCCCCCAGTCCCTACGCGGTGCAGGAGATCGCGTTGTGGATGCTCGGCTCCCTGGCCAACCTGAGCCGCAACGAGCTCTGGCTGCTGCTGCCGGGCAGCCTGCTCGGCTGGCTGCTGGCCTGGCGCCAGGGACGCGCCCTCGATCTGCTGGGGCTGGGGGAGGAGACCGCGCTCTCCATGGGGGTAGACCTGACCAATCTGCGCCGCCGCCTGTTCCTGGCGGTGGCCCTGGCGGTCGGCTCCGCCGTCGCCGTCACCGGCGCCATCGGCTTCATCGGCCTGGTGGTACCGCACCTGCTGCGTCCGCTGGTGGGCCACCAGCCGAGCCGGCTGCTGCTACCCAGCGCCCTCGGCGGTGCCCTGCTGCTGGTCTGCGCCGACATCGCGGTACGCCTGCTACCGGCACAGACCGAGATCAAGGTCGGCGTACTGACGGCCCTGATCGGCGCCCCCTTCTTCGTCTGGCTGATCGTGCAGAACCGCGGGAGGAGCCTCTGATGCTGAGCGCCGAGGGCCTCTGTTTCTTGCGTGGCGACCAGGTCATCCTCGACGAAGTCGACCTGGAGCTGGGACGCGGCGAGATGCTCGGCCTGATCGGCCCCAACGGCGCCGGCAAGAGCACCCTGCTGCGACTGCTGGCCGGGGTGCTGACCCCGGACGCCGGCAGTCTCTCGCTCGACGGCCGCCCCATCGAAAACCTGAGCCGGCGGGAACGGGCCCGCCGTATCGCCTACCTGCCGCAGCTCAACCAGATCGCCTGGCCCCTGAGCGTGGAGCGCCTGGTGGAGCTGGGCCGCCTACCCCACCTGGAGCCCTGGCAGCACCCCGGCCCCAACGACCGCGCCATCATCGAACGGGTGATCGTGCAGACCGACCTGCTGGCCCTGCGCCAGCGCCCCTTCGACACCCTCTCCGGCGGCGAACAGGCCCGCGTGCTGCTGGCCAGGGCCCTGGTCACCGAACCCGACATCCTGCT
>JBNKYJ010000094.1:0-15088 GCA_050300835.1 Sedimenticolaceae bacterium | reverse complement strand
GCGCGACGTGGACAACTACATGCGCGACCCCTATCAGTACTGGCGCTTTACCGTGGACACGGAGAAGGCGGTACGGCGCGGCATCTCGGTTGACACCATCAACCGCAATCTGGGTATGGCCCTGGGGGGATCGCCGCTCGGCGATGTGAAGCAGCGCGCCGGTCACGAGCCGATCAACATCAAGATGCAGGTGCCGCTGGCGGAGCGTTCAGAGATCACCCGGCTCGGCGATTTGCCGATCCCCGCCGGTTCCGGGGTGAATCTGCCGTTGCGGGAGCTGGGCAGATTCGAGCAGGTGTGGGAGGACCCGATCATCTACCACAAGGACCTGCGTGATGTGGAGTACGTGGTGGCCGAGGTCGGCGGCAAACTGGCCGCGCCGGTGTATGGCATGATGCAGGTGCAGGACCTGCTGAAAGAACATGAGTACGTGGCACCGGACGGGGTTGCCGTGGAGCCGCATTGGCTGGGTGCCCCGCCCAACGACTCCACCACCGCGATCGAGTGGGCTGGCGAGTGGACCGTCACTTACGAGACCTTCCGTGACATGGGTGCCGCCTTCGCCGTCGCCCTGGTGCTGATCTACATCCTGGTGGTGTGGGAGTTCGGCAATTTCCGCATCCCGGCCCTGATCATGGCGCCGATTCCCTTGACCCTGCTGGGTATCATTCCGGCCCATTTCATCTTTTTCCAGATGGGCTGGGGCGGTGAATTCACCGCCACCTCGATGATCGGCTGGATCGCACTTGCCGGTATCATCGTGCGTAATTCGATTCTGCTGGTGGACTTTTCCATCCATCAGATCCAGCAGGGTATCTCGGTGGTGGAGTCGGTCATCATGGCGTGTAAGACCCGTACCCGTCCCATCATGATCACCGCCCTGGCCCTGGTGTGCGGTTCCTCGGTGATCTTTTTCGATCCGATTTTCCAGGGCATGGCCATCTCCCTCGCCTCCGGTGTACTGGTCTCCACCGTATTGACCCTGATCGTGATCCCGCTTGGCTGTATCGCCGCCAGCAAGGACCTGCTCGAGGTGGCGGCCGCCACTGCGCCCGAGGGCGCGCAAATAGCGGAACTGGAGCAGGAACCGCAACCGGAAGCCGTGGCCGAGGTTGCCGCGGAGCCGGCCCCCAGCGTGAGCGCCGAAGCCAAAGCGGCTGACAGCCGTCTGTCACTGCCTGCGCGGATCTGGGGGCATGTGGTGGGCCTGGTCGCGATGATCTTCTATCTCTTCCGCGGCCTGTTCCTGCTGCTGTTTCAGCGTCTGGGCCGCGCTGCAAAATCCGGCGCCGGCGAGCAGACCGAAGCACTGCCGAAGGCAGATGACGGCACGGGTGGCAATCAGGGGTCGGGTGGCACCCCACCCGCGCCCGCGCAGGGTGGCGGTCCATCCGAAACACCAACATCGATGGCGGCTAAACCGTCAACCCCTTCCTCCTCGAGCGTTGCTGGCGCGGCAGGCACGGGGGAGGCTGTGAGCGAGACCCGCGAGCCGGACGAGCGTGACTCGACGAGCGCTGAGACGGAACAGGAGACTGCGCCACAATCCAAGGCACCTGAGAGCCTGGAGAAGGCTTCAGCTGCCCCTGTGGCACAACAACAGGCAGTGAAAAAGAAGGCGGCTCCAAAAGCGAAAAAGCGTCCTTCCGCCCTGAAGAAACAGGCCAAGAAAAAGGCCGCGAGTACTAAACCCAAAGCTGAGCGCGCACCCGCCGCGAAACCGAAAAAGTCGGCTTCGGGTGGCAACGGGGGTGAACAGAAACCTGAGCAGCGCGACGAGGTGGCGGAGAAGCGCAAGGCGGTTTCCAATGTGGCGCCTTTTCCTGTTCGCAAGCGGTCTCCGCGGCGGGGCATTCGTCTCAAATAGCCAGTGCCCGCCCCGGAAGTCAAAGACTCAGCCTTGTGCTCAAGGCATTGGTCTATAGTTAGCCATAAGCGTCATTTATATGCGGTGTTGTCGCCTATGCGCCTGTTCGTCTGTTCATTCTCTGCCTTGATGCTGGCGGTGTATGGCGGCTTGGTATCGGCGGAGGATGCCTACGGTACGTACCCGAGAACCCTCTATCAGGCTCCGCAGTTTGCCCCAATCTCACCCCAGAACAGCACCCGCTACCGTTGGCGTCCCCTTGATGAGGAGAACGATGGCGCTCAGGCTGACAAGCGTGGTCCGAAAGCAAAACGGATGCCGACAGTCGAAGACTATACCGATGAGCCTTTCGGGTTGCCGCCCGGCACCTATCGGCCCATTGAGCAGCGCCATACCATAACTCCGCATCTGGAGGGCTATCGATTCCGCCCCATCGTCCCCGAGGAACAGGTAAGAAACCGGACGCAAAACGAACGCCAGGAACAGACCCTTCCAGATCGGAATTACCCGCAGTCGGCAGGGCAGGGGGAGCCTGCATACGAAGGTTATCCGATGAATGGTCAGGTCCCCAGCTATCATTTCCGGCCCGATCCAAGACTCGACACACCGACTCGGGGAGCGCCATCGAGATACGCTTTTCCCATGGGTTCCGAAGCGCCGAGGTTTCGTTCCCAATAGGTTGTTAACAGGCCCTGGTACGCTTTTGCAGTACAGATCGAGTCTGGATCGCGGAAACATGGTCGAGGTAGGTTTTTTAGGTGGGATTTTGCCGTTAAACTGTGAGGCTGATCGTTCTGTGGGACCGTTTGCATAACTGCAGGCGGTCATGGAGCAGAGAACAACGAGCGGGAGATTATGTGATGAAATATCAAGGCTGGATGCTACTGTTTGCTGGTCTGATTGCAGGTCCACAATGGGCTGTCGGCGCCGAAGCATGGGGGACGCCCGCTGCCTACCCGCAAGCTGTTGTGTCCCATGGGGTCGGTGCGCCGGCCTCCTCCCGCTTCTCCTCCTATACCCCGCCGGTCGATCGCGCCGCGATACCACGCTATGCCGAAATGGCCGCACCGATGCGAGCACAGGGATTTCGTTTCCGCCCTTGGGATGGCGTCAATTCCTCACACATGCCGCAGCCCGCCGTTTTTCCACGACGTGCCGCACCCTCCTATTGGGGGGGAACCCCGGTGAGTGGCGGACCGGGCATCGTTCCCTCCGTTGCGGCTGAGAATGTTCAGCAACCCTGGAACCGCTTTGCGCCAGGCTGGCGGCCGTCGGAACCGCCGGCAGGGAATATCTCCCGGCGTATGGCGAATACGCCTTGGTCTGCTCAGGGATACCGTTTCAGGCCCTTGCCGCCGGCTCGACAAAACCGGCTCGATCGTCCAGTTCGCTATCGTCCCCTGCAGGTTCAGATACCCGATCGCTATGTCTTTCGTCCGCTGAATCCAGTCGCCCGTACCGCCCCGGCTCCGGCTTCTCAACGGCCCGCATGGTCATATCCCCCGGTGGCTTATTCGATGGGGCGCAACGGATATTCACCTTATGTCGCAGTTCCGCCTGGCTCCTGGTATCCCAATGTGTATTCAGTACCTGCTTACGCGGCTTCACCATGGGGAGGCATGCCGCCGGCCTACGGCCAGCCGATGAGGAGGATGCCGAATCAGTACTTCCGCCCGCCCGTCTATGCCCAAGACATGAAGACTGCACCCAGGTTCCGTCCAGTCCAGCCGCAGCGGCGTGATTACACCAACCGCAGGGGATACGGGCAGAGGTATGCCCGTCAACATCCCGCCTGGCGACGGCCTGCTATAGCACCGGCTCCGTACTGGGCGGATCAGAGGAGAAGCCCCTTTTATGCCTATTCTCCCTACGGTTTGGATCAGCGTACTGCGCAACGGCCACCGATCCCATCCGCTCGGCTCAATCGCTACGGCACGGACTGGTATGATGGCCGAGGCGACGGTGAAGGGGCGTGGTATCGATTGGCTGTGGAGGCTGCGCCCGCCGTCTCCCAATCATGGGAGTCGGACTCGAGCTTAAGTGGGGATCGATACTAGGCCGCTACCATGCTCAGAATAACAACAGATAGGGGAGTGTATGATCACGGTTATCGGTAGTTTGAAAGGAGGTTCGGGAAAAAGTACAGTCACCTTCAACCTGGCGGTCTGGTTGGAGATGGCCGAAGCCGAGGTCTTGGTCGTGGATGCCGATCCTCAGGCGACACTCAGCGATGTGGCTGAAGTTCGCATGGAAGAGGGGTACGAGCCGTTTCTCAACCTGAAAGACGCCTCTGTGCTTTCACGCAAGAAACTCCAAGGCTACGACGAGGTACTGATCGATGTGGGTACCTCGGATATCGAAGCGATGAAGCTGGCCCTGGCGTTGGCCGACAGGGTGATCATTCCGGTACCGCCTTCACAGGCCGACATCTGGTCGACACAGCGCTTTCTCAAGTTCCTGGACGATGCGGTCGATGGAGAGCGTCCCGAACTGCTCTCTTTCATCAATCGGGCGGATACCCATCATGCAATCCGGGAGTCCGATGAGGCTGCGGCGGCGCTGGTGTCACTTCCGGGGATACGCTATATCAAGCACAGACTTTGTCAGCGCACGGTTTTCAGGCGCTCCTTCAGTGAGGGTTTGGCAGTCTACGAGTTGGATCCGCGGGGGAAAGGCAGTAAAGAGTTCTATGCCCTGACGGCTGCACTCTATCCTGACTACGTGAGCCAATAGTCGCTGACGGAGCGGATCGATCGCCCGCATAGATATTACAAAGATTTACAACTGGAGAGAGAGATGGGGTTTATCAAAAACATTTTCGCACTGATCGGACTGCTGGCAGTGATCGCGGTCGTTGGCGTCTATGTCAAATACAACAAATCGATTGAAGGCTTCGACCCTCAGGCACCCGAGGTGTTCGCAGAGTTCACCCAGCATCTGGTGACATCCAAAAGCGCTGCTGAAGCGAGTATCTGGAAAATTCCGGTGGCGGAGGATCTCTCACCCGAAGAGGTGGAGCAGACCATGAAGTTCGTCGCCAACGAGCACAACATGTCCAACGTCGGAGAACTGCCTTTATCCAAGGACATCGAAGCCAAGTTGGGAGAAGAGTATCGCTTTGTGAAGATCTACCTCTTTTGCAACTCACTCACCGCGGCCAAGATGCTGGACTATTCCGATGCCTACTCCGCCTATCTGCCATGCCGAATCACGCTGATCGAAGATCACGAGGGCAAGCTGTGGCTGATCACCCTGAACATGGACATGATGATCTACGGTGGTGAACCACTACCGCCGGAGCTCAAGGAGGAGGCAATCAAGGTCAAGGAGTACATCCTGGACATCATGAACCGGGGTGCATCCGGCGAGTTCTGATCGGACGCCAGGAACCTCTCCCGATCGCATCCCGATTCAGTGAGTGGATTCGATAGTGCCGGTCGAGAGAGGAATCTTTTTTCAGGTGGGTGGCCATACGTCATGCATGCGTTTCGAGTCTGTAGAAAACCTTACATAATTCAATGGATTAATTTAGGAAAACTTGCATAAATCGAATTATGCTAGTGGATTTCCTTAATTGTGGTGTAAGTTTGTTGTGCTAGTATTTGATATTGCCTACATGAATTAGGCGAAGACAGGCTTGCATCGGCATGACAAAAAAAGACAACACAACGACAAACGACCAGTTGGCGGAAACTGCCGATCCTATCGATGAGAAGAGCGGTCAGGCCTATTCGATGGATCGCCTCTCGCTCGCCTTTGAAACCAGCGCAAGGCGCTGGGAACTGATTGTCTACCCGACGTTATTCGCCTTCATACTATTGGCGGCCTATGGGTTTTATCTGATTTTCAGCCTCGCCAAAGATGTCCACTATCTCGCCAAGAGTGTGGACACCAACATGAGTCTGATATCCAGCAACATCATTACCATGACCGACAGTGTCAGCCAATTGTCGGCCAATGTGCGTACCATGGCGGTGAGTGTGGATTCCATGGCCCAGGATGTACGCACGCTCGAGCCGATGTTGACCAGCATGGATTCCATGGAGGAGTCGATCAAGGCCATGACGGTATCGACCCACTTCATCCAACGCGACATGCGTGTGATGAATCACAACATTCATGACGCTTCGCGGCCCATGACCATGTGGAACAACTTCATTCCCTGGTAAGTAGGCAGCTCCAGAGCGTCGTCCAACCTTCCTGATTTTCAGATTTTCATTCGCCGGGAAAGTCGTAGGTGATGGTCTGCGTCGGCTCCTGGATGAAGTAGCCTCGAATATAGTTGACTCCGATTGACCAGAGTATCGCCAGACTGCTTGCCTCCTCGACGCCGGAGGCGATGGTTTTGATGTTTTTCTCCTGGATGCCTTCGTTGAGATGATTGAGGCTGTCCTGTTTGACTTGGTCCTCAGAGAGCCCCTCCAGAAACGAAGCATCGAACTGGATATAGTCGAGAGGCAATTCATTGAGGATGGATTCAGGTTTCTTGGCCAGGCCGAAGTGATCGATACAGAGTTTGCATTTGATCTTCTTTAGGCCATCAGACAGCTTTTTCAATTGGTGCAGATGTGAGCGTGCATCGCTGTCGTTGATTTGAAACGTCACCCAGGGCCCTTTGGCTTCATAATCCCTCAGGCAGTCGCAAATGTAGAGCAGCAAGGTGTCGTCATCCAGCGAGGCCCCCGTGATATGGATGAAGAAGTTGATTTTCTGCCCTTGTTTACGCTGATTAGCCAGTTCCTTGATGGCATTGCGAATGACCCAGCGATCGAGTTCCAGGGTTTTGCCGATGGCGGCTGCCTGATCCATGAAATGATCCGGCTGTATCTCTTCCTTGTTCTCATCCATGAGCCGCAGCATGACGGCATAGTTCTCCCGGGTGTCGCCATGTAGACTCACGATCGGTTGATAGACCAGATAGAACTGGTCATGTTCCAGGGCGAAGCGTATCAGGTGGTCAAGGTGCGCTTCACTGGCGCTGGTGGTGTCTTCGGCAACGACCTCCCCGGTCTTCATGGCATAGAGACTGATGCCTTCGTTGCGTGCTCTTTCGCAGGCGTTGTAGGCCTGGGTGATGAACTCGTGTCCGCTGCCGATCTGATCCGATGTGAAGGCGATGCCGATGGTGCAGGAAGGTTTGGGCTCCAGGGTATAGTCCCGATAGTCATGCTCCCTGACCTGGTCGCAGATGCGTTGAGCGAGCTGCGTGGCTTCATCCTGCCGGTCGCCAGAGGCAAGAATTGCAAAGGTATGATCACCGAAACGCGAGAGCAGATTATCACGTCCCACCAAGCCTCTCAGCAGGCCGGCGATCTCCAACAGCAAGGCGTCGCTGTACTTGATACCGGCCTTGGTGCGTATCTCACTGAAATTATCCAGGGTGATGTAGAGCAATGTCTGCTTGTTGTTGCCCGAATCGCATTGATTGCGTGTCTCACTCTCCAGCAGGTTGAGAAAATATTGCCGGTTGTAGAGTCCGGTCTGTACGTCCTGGGTGCTGAGCAGTCGGAGTTTCTCCTCCACTTCACGTGATACGGACTGATCCCGTATCACGACCTGCGTGCAAGGTTCGCCATCGATGCTGGCGGGTGTGAAGAGCAGTTCTGCGTTGAACTCCTTGCCGTCGCTTCGCAGGCACTTGGTCTTCATCTCCGTGGAGTGTTCGCTGTCAGCGCTGAGATCACGCAGCAGTTTTTTGAAGGTCTTGTGTTCTGAGGGGGCAATCATGTCGAGGATTGGCAGACCCTCGATCTCGTCCTCGCCGGCCAGACCGAACAGTTCCATGTAGGCCTGGTTGGCGGTCACATGCATGCCCTCATGGACATAGGCGATGGCGTCTCGTGAATTCTCCGTGAGAGCGTTGCAACGCTCCTCGGCTTCCTGCAGCTGACGCTCGATCTGCTGCATTCGCCGCAACAACTTGAGGTGTTTGTATTCGCGTAGGACCACCTGGGCCAGGTGTGCTGCGTCTTTTCTCAACACCAGGTCGGAAACGCCCTGACGCATCAGTTCCAGCCGTTTCTCCTCATCGGGCTCCTCTGTAACAGCAATGACGGGTAGATGTGGATTTGTGACGCTGAGGACACCGAACAGCTGACTGACGCCAAATTCGTTACCCTCCAGGGTGTAGATGAGGATGTCGAGCGAACGCTGGGTTTTGAGTGTCTTGCCGAGCTGTTCGGCGTCGTGTTCGATTCGAGTGGCGTGAGCGGCGACACCCTCATTCCTGATCTCGTCCAGGTAGGCTTCGATCTCGGGAGTGGTATTTCCGATTACCAGCAGGTCTATGGCTTCGTCAGACATTCTGCTTCATCCTGGGTTTGATTTATTGTGTTTTTCTCGCGGTCCTTCGTGACCACGGCGAAACCTGAAACATGCACGCTGTCCTGCCTATCAGGATAGTTCATGGTGGAGGTTCGTTCCGTGGCTTCGCTCCAGCTTCTGGCTAATTTCAGGCGGCCTTGACCGCTTGCCTGCGCAGTCTGATGGCTTCCGCCAGATCTTCCAGCAATGGGACGCTGTCATCCCAGCTGATGCAGGCATCGGTGATGCTTTGACCATAGGTGAGGGGCTTACCCTCAATCCGGTCCTGGCGTCCGGCGGTGATGAAACTCTCGATCATGGCGCCCATGATGCGTTCATCACCGCGCGCGATCTGGCTGGCAACGTCGCGTCCGACCAGCAGCTGCCGTGGGTGTTGCTTGCGGCTGTTGGCGTGGCTGAAGTCGACCATCAGCCGCGGTATGAGTCCGTTGCTCTCCATCTCCTCGGCGGCGATGTTGATACTCTCGGAGTCGTAATTGGGGCGTGTGCCGCCACGCAGAATGACGTGGCAGTCTTCGTTACCGTGGGTGGAGAAGATGGCGGAACGTCCCTCTTTCGTCACCGAGAGAAAATGGTGTGGCCGCGAAGAGGAGCGGATTGCATCGAGGGCCACGCGCATACTGCCGTTGGTGGCGTTCTTGAAACCGACCGGACAGGAGAGACCGGAGGCCAGCTCGCGATGAGCCTGGCTCTCGGTGGTGCGGGCGCCGATGGCACCCCAGCTGATCAGATCGGCGATGTACTGGGGACTGATCAGGTCGAGGTATTCGGTACCGGCGGGCAGGCCCAGGTTGTTGATGTCGAGCAGCAGCTTGCGGGCCAGGCGAAGACCGGTGTTGATCTCAAAACGATCGTCCAGGGTGGGGTCGTTGATCAGCCCCTTCCAACCCACAGTGGTGCGCGGCTTTTCGAAGTAGACCCGCATCACGATTTCAAGGTCGTCCTTGAGCCGTTCACGCACCGGCAGCAGGCGTTTGGCGTAGTCCAGGGCGGCTTCGGGGTCGTGTACCGAGCAGGGTCCGATGATCACCAGCAGACGGTCATCCTCATCCTGCAGAATACGATGGATGGCCTGGCGGGCTTCGTAAACGGTGGTGGCGGCCTGATCGGTAATGGGCAGCTCTTTATGCACCTGTGCCGGCGGGCTCAGTTCCTTGATGGCCTTGATTCGGAGATCGTCTGTCTGTTTCATGCTTGGAGACGGATATGTGGGTTAAAACAGTAAATTATACATGCATCGTATCGGTCCGGGAGATCTCTTTCCAGACCATTGTTGCACTGGGCCAACCCTGATTCGTGCGTGGATAACCAGAATTCTCAGCTATGCTGAGACTAGACCCTAAACCAGCTGGCAGGATCTGGTGGCGGGTATGTCCCCGGCATGGGGGCTGTTGCTACAATTCAGACACGCTCACAACGGTTGCAGATGGATCCCATGAACAATCAGAAACGCTATTCCGGTATCGACAAGGATCCCCACGGGGCGATGAATCCCACCGGCAACATCATCCGCGACGCCTGGCTGTTCGGGCTGATTCCGGAGACAGAGACCTGCGAGGGCTGGACCGTGCAGGGCATCGACAGTCTCTACGAGCAGGTCTCCCGTGAGTGGGAAAAGTACGGCTACCGGGTGTCTTCATTGCCGCCCGAGTTGCTGGAGCGCCATCAGCGGATCTACAAAGAGGCCGTCGAGCGGGCCAGATCCCTGGGTTGGGATCCGGAACTTGAAGATGAGGACTAGCAGGCAGTCGAAAAGGTCTCTGCCGGATGCCGCACCAGGCTGGCATGGGCGAAATAGCGCCGTCACCTGGGCGGCGCAGGGGCATTTTCAGCACGTTTTCAAAGTCGTATGGCGCCGCTCGAGGATTTTGCAACAACCTGCCAGGGACTGGATCCAGCCGTGACCAGAAGATTCATTCAGGAGACCTTCTTTCGCCCGGCGGAACTCGAACGGGAGGTCCTGACCATTCCCGCGCCGCTCTATAACCGCTGCAGGCTGTTGCATGCACGATCCGAGTTGCCCCATCTGTTCGTGCCGATCCGCTCGATGCAGTTTCTTTCCATTGTGGATCGCCGGGAGATCATCTTTGTCGATCATCAGGGGGGCTACGCCGTACAGGACGGGGAAGGCGGTCGCCTGATCGTGCTCGCCTGGCAATTCGCCACGGACGAGCCAAGGGCCTCTATCAACGAGCCGGTTCCGATCACGCTGGTCCACTACAGAGAGGATGTGAGAGCCCTTCATCGACGGATCATGAGCGAGTTCCCGCCAGCTCTGGAACGCCTCGGAGAGAAGCTGGCGGGGGCTGAAAGCGCTGGCGGCGAGGGGCGTATACTGCCGTTTCGAATGTCCAAAAATTGATCGGGCTGTCGCAGTAAAAACCTCAATATCCGATTGGATGAAGGCCGTTTATGGATCAGAACCATTCCTGAGTAAATTAGTCAGAATATTCGAATTAACTGATTTATCAGGAGTAAGGTAATGAACGGTCTGATTGCAAACTTCCGTTACAACGGCGTGGTCACGGTCAATCGTGTAATCCTGAAACCCGAATTCAGTGTCGACGACCTGCACGAACGGTTGGCTGAACTCTGTGAGAACGTCAAGACCTACCACTCGGAAACCGGCTTCGTCGGTGGTTTCGTGACCTTGAACAGCGGCATGATCTCCAACGAAGGCTCCACCACCGGTCAGGCGAAGGCCGCGCAGGAGGCCAAGGCGCTGTATGCGGCTTGAGGGATTGTTTATAACGCAAAGCACGCGAAGAAGCGCAAAGATCGCAAAGCTACTGAATTGATGAAGAGACAGGAAGGGTAGCGGCATACGCTTCCTGATTGTGAGGCTTGGTATGGCTGTCTACCTTATCAAAAAGCCAATGCTTTAGTGGCAGACCCTAATCAGCAATAACTCACTTTGCGTCCTCTGCGCTTCTTCGCGTGCTTTGCGTTATAAACAGTCGCTCTCGCCGGATCACTTCGTCAGCGCCATGAACAGCCGCGGCAGCTGTTCCGGCAGCCGCTCCACCCGGTCGATCACCGTGTAGTGATTGCCGAAGATGTCGCGAACGTAGCTGTCGGCGTGGGGATCGAGGTTGATGCAGTAGGTGTAGATCCCCTCCTGATCGGCTTCCTGCACCGCCTTTCGGCTGTCCTCGATAAGCAGGCGGTCGTCATGGACGTCGATATCCGACGGCTCGCCGTCGGTGAGTATCAGCAGCAGTTTCTTGTCCGCCTGGCGCGCGCCCAGGTAGTGGCTGGCGTGGCGGATGGCCGCACCCATGCGCGTCGACCAACCGGCTTGCAGGGCGGCCAAGCGTCCCTTCACCTCGTCGTTCCAGCGCTCGCCATAGCCCTTGATGTGCTGGTAGCGTACCTCGTGGCGGGTATTGGAGGAGAAGCCGGCAATGGCGAAGCTGTCGCCCAGCTGTTCGATGGCCCAGCCGAGCAGGGAGACCGCCTCCTGGCTCAGCTGCAGGATGCTTTGCTGGCACCCCTCGGGGATCTGGTCCACCGATTCGGAGAGATCCATCAACAGCATCACTGCGATGTCACGGCCGTCATTGCGGTGGCTCATGTTGATGCGCGGGTCGGGATCGGCACCCCCTTTGTATTCGATGAGTGAGCGGATCGTCACGTCCAGATCCAGCTCGCTGCCCTCTTCCTGATAGCGCACACGGACGTACTGCTGGGGCTTGAGCAGATCGAGCAGCCGCTTGAGCTGTTTGGCCAGGGCCTGGTGCTTGGTCAGCAGGGCATCGATCTCCGCGCCGTTGCCGGAGGGGTGGAGGCTTTCGTAGAGGCTGACCCAGTCGGGGTTGTAGGTCTTGCTCTTGTAGTCCCACTCCGGATAGTGGCGCGGTGGCAGACCTTTGACCTCCTCCTCGCTGCGCTTGCGTTTCTGCTCGGCGTCGAACATCTCCTCTTCGTCCCCCTCTTCGATAAAGATCCAGAGGTGGCGGTTGTCGTCACGGTAGCCCACCTCGGTGTCGGCGAAGTAGACGTTGGCGGCCAGGTCGGCCTGGCGCCGGGTGCGGGCGATATAGGAGATGGCGAGGCTGGCGACCTGGCTGGTGTCCGATTCGCCGCTGTCGACCAGTGCGTTGAAGCGCTGCACGAATTCCAGCAGATCGGGATTGCTGTAGCCATGCTCCGGGTTGAGTGCGGCATGGGAGAACATGGCCAGCCGGTGACGGATGCAGGACTCCCGCTCCGGGTCGCAGTCGTCTTCGCCGGGGGTGGGGTGCAGGGCGAGGAAGCGCTTACGCAGACCGGGGTATTCCTGCATCGCCAGGCGGTCGACGCGGACGTCCTCGAAGGTCTCGATGGCGACCCGCTGAAAGGGGCTGTAGTTGTCGGCTACGATCTGGCTGGACCAGCGCTGGTGGGCCGCCACATGGGCCAGCAGGGCGCGGTAGCGGTCGATGCCGATGACGCCCTGGCTGTCGTCGTAGACGTCGGGCACGCGGATGCCCAGCGAATCATAGTAGGGCATGGGTTTGCGCAGCTCGTCGAAGCCCTCGGAGTAGGGCACGAAATGGGCCTTGGTGCGCCACAGCGACTTCATGTAGAGATCGAGCTGGCGCTCATGGTCGACGAACAGGGTGCCGTGGCGCTCACGCTGCAGGATGGCCCGGCTGTCGGCCGACTGCAGACTGAAGTAGTCGATCTGGCGCTGGGGATGGGTGGCGTAGTTGCGCACGCCGTAGTCGATCCAGTTGCGCAGTCCCTCGCATGAGAGCTGGTTCAACAGATAGGGCAGCTTCTTCAGCAGATCGGGCAGGCCGGGGCTGGGGATGGTGGTGTGGAAACCGTGGATCGAGCCGGTGGTGCGTTCGGCCATCTCCAGCAGCAGTTCGATGAATCGGGTCAGCAGGGTTTCGCTGCCGAGGCGGCGGCTCGCCTCCGGCAGCATCTGCAGGAAGGGCAGGATCGCCTTGCCGTTGGGGCTGCGCGAAAGCTTCCACACAGTCTGCGAGATCAACGGAATGATGGCTTCGCCGGCGCGGCCGGCGATCTCCGGCACCTCCTCCAGAAACACGATCACCGGCTCCACCCCGCGGCCGATCTTGCAGGTCAGGGAGGCGCCCTCGAGATAGGTTTCGATGCCGGCCTCGCTCAAGTGACGGCGGGCGTTGGCCATCACGTCATCGAAGAACGGGTCGATCTCCGGGAAGCCGCAGTTGAGGCGTTCTCTTTCTGGCATCATCAATTCGTCAATAGATAAAAAGTCCGCAAATGAACGCGAATGAACGTAAGTGTGAGTCGTGTGGTAGGGTGCGGCAAGCCGCACCCTACACCTGGATCAATCCTTATCGTAAAAACCATTAGCGTTTATTCGCGTTCATTTGCGGACAGTTATTCAAATCAATTTACCCGAACACTGCTTCGATGGCGTGATCCAGCGTGGCGACGATATCCCGGTCGTCGGTGATCGGGCGCACCAGCGCCATGCGGCAGGCGGCCGCCGGTTTGATCCCGCGATTGATGAGCCGCGCGGCATAGACCAGCAGGCGGGTGGAGATGCCTTCGTCGAGACCGTGGCCCTTGAGGTTACGGGCGGTTTCGCCGATCTTCACCAGACGCGTGGCGTGCGCCTCGTCGACGCCTGTCTCGCGGGCGATGATTGAGCTCTCCAGCTCGGCCGGGGCGTAGTCGAAGTCGAGGGCGGAGAAGCGCTGCTTGGTGGACTGCTTGAGGTCCTTCATCAGGCTCTGGTAACCCGGGTTGTAGGAGATCACCAACTGAAAGTCGTCGTGGGCGCTGACCACCTCCCCCTTCTTGTCCAGCGGCAGGGTGCGGCGGTGGTCGGTCAGCGGGTGAATGACCACGGTGGTGTCCTGGCGCGCCTCGACCACCTCGTCCAGGTAGCAGATGGCGCCGATGCGCGCGGCGGTGGTGAGCGGACCGTCGAGCCAGCGGGTGCCTTCGCTGTCCAGCAGATAGCGTCCGACCAGGTCGGAGGCGGTCATGTCCTCGTTGCAGGCGACCGTGATCAGGGGTTTGCCCAGGCGCCAGGCCATGTATTCGACGAAACGTGATTTGCCGCATCCGGTAGGCCCCTTGATCATCACCGGCAGGCGCTCGGCATAGGCCGCCTCGTAGAGTTCGATCTCGTCCTCCTGTGGCTGATAGAAGGGTTCCTGCTTGATGAGATATTGCTCGTTCTCAGCACTCATGATGACTCCGGTTTCATGGATGATGCTCTTGTTGTAGTGACATAGTAGTCGATCGACAGGGTGGCTTCCCGTGTTTGGTCGGGACCTTGTGGGTTTTATATAAAGTCCGCAAATGAACGCAGATGTGGGTCGTGCGGTAGGGTGCGGCTTGCCGCACCGATATCCCGATGCGGAGATTTGTGGTGCGGCAAGCCGCACCCTACACCTGGATCAAACCTTATTGCACAAACCATTTGTGTTTATTCGCATTCACCCGCGGACGCACAAAAAAAGCCCCCAAACGGGGGCTTTGAAATGCCGGATGGCTTACCGAACGTGCTTTTCTTATTTGTGCACGCCCAGCTTTTCGCGCCAGCCAGGGAAGAGGGCGTCCGCGTCGTGCGGGAAGGACTCGAAGGCACGTGCGAACTCTTTGTGCTCTTTGGCGTACTCGATCGGGTCGGCGCCCGCTTTCCAGCACTCGTAGGCCTGACGCAGGGAGATGGCGCCGGCCGCCGGGCTGTCGATGTGGCCGTAGGAGCCGCCGCCCGCGGTGTTGATCACGTTGCCGTGGCCCAGGTTCTCGAAGAAGCCGGGCAGACGCAGGGCGTTCATGCCGCCGGAGATGATCGGGGTGGTGGGCTTCATGCCGTACCACTCCTGGTGGTAGACCGGACCCTGGCAGCTGTCACGCTCGATCATGTAGGCGATGATCTTGTCGTCGGCGCCGCCTTCCATCTTG